>JBGUIY010000201.1:0-6652 GCA_045113475.1 Christensenellales bacterium
CAGATCGCTGAGCTGATCATCCTGGGCGCCACCAAGGATCAGCTGAGGCGGGAACTGGCCGAAGCCGGCACCGTAACGCCTCATGAAGCGGATACCTTTGAGGCGGCGGTGGAGCTGGCCAGGGGCCTGGCTCGGCCCGGCTGGAATGTGCTGCTGAGCCCGGCCTGCGCCTCCTTCGACATGTTCACCTGCTTTGAGGAGCGCGGCGAGCGCTTCAAAGCGATCGTCAACGGCTGGACAGGCGGTGCCGCGCAGCCATGAAGCGTGCGGACGAGAACGAAAACTACCCGGGCTTCGGGGACGCGGACGATTTTCTGCCGGATAACTGCGACTATTCTTCCCGCGAGCCGGAGGAAAGCGGCTCCGGCGACAGCCGGCAGTGGACCGGCAAGCGCCGCATGCGGCCGCTGGCGAAGATCGTCTTAACGGTCGTAACGATCGCCGCCCTCGTCCTGGTGCTGAACGAAACGCTGCTGAAGGTGCGGCACGTCCGGGTACTCGGCAACCGCACGATCAGCGCGGCGACGATCGCCTCCGAGGCGGGGCTGAACCGGCCCATGAGCCTGCTGACCATCGACGAGGGCCGGATCAGGCGGGAATTGGAGCGGGATCCGTACCTGGCTTTCGTGGAGCTTCGCAGGCTGTTTCCCAACAGCATCGTACTGGTGGTCAAGGAGCGCGCTCCCTGCGCCAACGTGCAGGGCGGAGGCGTCATGTACCTGGTGGATGAAGAGGCGTACGTGCTGCGTACCTTCAGCACCACGAAAGCCCAGAACACCCTGCCCGTGGTGATCGGCATGCAGGTGAGCGACGCGAAGAACGGCCTGCAGGTCGTTTCTTCCCGGATCGGCAAGGTGGATGAGTACAAGGCAGTCATCAGCGAGCTCCTGCAGCAGGGCGTGGTGACGGAGTACGACCAGATCAACCTGACAGACTCGGAGCATATATACCTGAGGCATAAGGACGGTTATGTGGCCGATCTCGGCACCGCCAAGGAACTGATGGCGAAGATCGGTACGCTGCGCGCCGTGGTTTCGGCGCTGCAGGCAAACGGTTTCAGGAATGGCTATATCGACGTGACGATTCCCGGTGAAGCGATCTATTCACCGGAATAAAGCGCTGTTCCGGCGCGGAAAGGCGAATGAATGCTCTCCAAGGCACTCGCAATGATGATGGTGCTGCTCTCTCTGAGCCAGGGCACCCTTACGGATTTTGAGGACCAGATGTCGCTGGGCGGCACGCTGTTCCTTGTCAACCGGGAATATATGATCACCGCGGACTATGTACCGGAAGATCTGGTGCTGCCGAACGTCAAAAGGATCAATACCTCCACGATGATGCGGCGTGAAGCGGCAGAGGCGCTTGAAAAGCTGTTCCGGGCGGCGGAGGAAGAAGAGCATTATACCCTGGTGGCGGTATCCGGCTACCGCAGCTATCAGACCCAGCGGAACATCTATAAGCGCCGCATCAAGAACGCGGGGCAGAAAAAGGCGGACAAGTTCGTCGCGCTGCCCGGCGCCAGCGAGCACCAGCTGGGGCTGGCGATGGATGTGGGGCGCCGCACCAACCATAAGCTGAAAGCAGCCTTCGGCAATACGCCGGAGGGGAAATGGCTGGCACAGAACTGCTACCGTTTCGGGTTCATCCTCCGCTACAAAGCCGAATGGGAAGAGATCACCGGCTACGGCTACGAGCCCTGGCATATCCGCTATGTGGGCCTGGAGCACGCGCTGCGCATCCAGGAGCTGGATATCCCCTTCGAGGAGTACGTCGCCCTGCTGAGGGCCGCGCAGCAGACTGCCGGACAAGGAGACGGAACATGAAGCGAGTTTTATGCCTGATCCTGACTGTGCTTTTGCTGGGCGGGGCATGCGCGGCGGAGTCTTCGCCGATGCCTGAGTGGGATTATCCCCTGGCGCCGGAGATCCTGGCAAACAAAGCGGGCTATATCACGCTGGTCAACCGCGACCATCTGCTGGCGGACGACTATGAGCCCTATGACCTCGAGGTCATCAACGCCCGCTGTATTCCCGACATCAAAGGGGACAAGCTGCGCAAGGCTGCCCTGCAGGCCGTCAGGGATATGTTTGCCGCCGCTGAAGCGGACGGCTGCATCCTGTATCTGAAAAGCGTGTACCGCGCTTATTCCACCCAGAAATACATGTACAACCGGCGTCTGGAAAACCTTGGCCGGGACGACGGTGTGGTGGCGTATCCGGGATCGAGCGACCACCAGACAGGCCTCGGCGCGGACATCCTGAACCTGGAATGGACCAAAAAGAGCGGCATGACGCCTGCTTTCGCGAATACCGCGGAGGCGCAGTGGATGGCCGCGCATTGCGCGGAATACGGCTTTATCATCCGGTATTTGGAAGGCAAGGAGAGCATCACTGGCATCATTTACGAGCCCTGGCATCTGCGTTATGTGGGCCTGGAAGCGGCCAGGTATATTATGGACAATCAGCTCACTCTGGAAGAGTTCGACGAAGAGTGGCACGCGTATATCGCGGACTGGGAAGCCCGGGGCGGCGATTTCAAGGAGTTCCTGCGGGTGCGCGCCATTCCGGATCCTGCCCAGGTGCTGTATACGACCGACGAGGGAGAAGAAGAAGTCTCCCTGTTCCACTGATATGGTCAGCCTGCGGGACAAGCTGAAAGCCTACGGGACGAAGCCGGACAAGCCGAAAGCCGCCCCGCCGCCGGCGGAGTGCTACCGTGTACAGGACCGGACGCCCCGGGACGGCTACGGCCTGCCGGACGTACTGGACGCGGGGCTGATCAACGACCTGAGCGGGCTCACGATCCCGGACAGCCTGCCCCTTGAATCCCTGCTCTTTCTGGATACGGAAACCACAGGCCTGTCCGGCGGGGCGGGCACCATCGCCTTCCTGACCGGCATGGGCTGGTTCGAGGGCGGAGAGTTCGTGGTCGAGCAGGATCTGATGCGGGACTATCCCGAAGAGAGCGCCATGCTCAGCCGGGTGCTCGAATTGATCGAACGGTCGGCGCTGCTGGTCACCTTCAACGGCCGCACCTTCGACCTGCCGCTGCTGGAAAGCCGTTTTACCATGAACGGCCGGCGCGTTCCCCTGACCGGCAAGCCGCACCTGGATCTGCTGCATCCTGCCCGGGCGGTCTTTAAGCTCAGGCTGCAGCGCTGCCGGCTGGCCAACCTGGAGGAGGCGGTGCTGGGCATCGTGCGCGAGGACGACCTGCCCGGCGCTGAAGTGCCAAAAGCCTGGTTCGATTACCTGAAGACCAATGATTTTACCCTGATCGGGAAGATCCTGGAGCACAACGTGCAGGATATCCGGTCGATGCCGCTGATCCTTTCCCGCCTGATGGAAATGTATAAAGCGCCGCTGAACGTGCCGTATCAGGAAGATCTGTTCTCTATCGGCCGTACGCTGGAACGCCGCGGACAGACGGAACGGGCCAGGAAATGCTATTACGCGGCGGACCGGGGCACGGTATCGAAGCTGGCCCGCCTCCGGCTGGCGGAAAGCTACCGGCGGGAGACGGATTACGCCGCTTCGGCGGGGATCTACGAGCGCATGCTCAGGGAGGGACAGGCCAGCGTGGAAGTGCTGGTAAAGCTGGCCATCCTGTACGAGCACCGGCTGCACCGGCCGGGAGAGGCGCTGCGCCTGACGCAGCGCGCGATGCTGCTCTGTGAAGACGAAATACAGATGGACGAACTCAACAAGCGCTACCGGCGTCTGAAAAAGAAAACCGAAAGGACGGATGACTCATGGGACTGATGGATGTATTCAAGGTCAGGAAGGCGATCACCCTGCATAACAAGGGCGACCTGAAGGGCGCGCGGGAAGCGTATGAAGCGCTGTATGCCGCCCAGGTGATGGACGTCAGCTACCTGCTGCCTTACACGATCCTGCTGCTTCGCGAAGGCGGTACGGAGGAGGCCGAAAAGGTCAAGGAGATCCTGCGCAAGGTGGAGAAGTTCCCGGGCCTCAACCAGCAGCAGAGGACCGAAATCCACGTGAATTACGCCTGCGCCCAGTACAAGCTGGGCAACCTGGCCGAAGCGATCCACCTGCTGGAAGCTTCCCATAAAAAGTGCCCCTGCGGCAGTGTCTATCAGACCCTGGGCTATCTGTATGTCGAAGCCGGCGACTCCGAAAAGGGCGTCCCGTTCAATGAGGAAGCCCTGGAATACGACGACGAGGATTCGATCGTGCTGGACAATATGGGCCAGATGTATTACCGCGTCCTGAACGACAAGGAAAAGGCGCTGGAATACTTTAAGAAAGCCCTGGAGATCAAAGACTCCCAGATCGATACCCTCTGGTTCCTTTCCCGGTACGACCTGGAAGCCGGCGACAAGGAAGCTGCGAAGGAAAAGCTGGAAAAGGCCCTGGATGGCCGCTTCTCGCCCCTCAATTATGTGAACAAAGAGATGATCCAGAAGGAGCTTGAAACGCTGGCGTAAATTTCCTGCTTTGGAACAACTGCTTTGGAACAATATGAACCGGAACAAAAAAAGACATCAGCATCGCAGCGTGCTGATGTCTTTTGCTGTGCCGGTTATGAAATGAATTCCTTTAGCTTCTCCGCGTACTCTTCCGTGAGTCCCAGGTCCCAGAGCAGGGTGCAGGTCATGTATTTGTCGCGGACGTCGCGGGAGCCGACGAAAGCGTTCACGGTATCACGTACGTTGATGCCGATATCCTGCGGCATCAGGGGCATGCCGGCCCTGGACATGACGCTGTAGATCCTGTCGAAATCGGGGATCTCCTCGTCGATGATTTTCAGGATCGTGTCCCAGTTTTCGATGATGCGGCTGAGCCGGGCTTCGTGCTTCGCGGGATCGTTCTTATGGCCGGCGGCTTCCAGCGCGATTATTTCGGGGGCCGTCTTGCCGAAGATCTCTCGGATTTGACTCTCCCAGCGCTCGGGGGTCATGGCCTGCCAGTACGCGCGGGCTTTGTCCGGATCGGGAGTGAGCCTGCGGATGTCCCTGTACATGTTCAGGGTGAGCAGGCTGCCCACGCCCACCTGGATGCCGTGCAGGTCGTAGGGTTCGCCGCGCTCCAGCGCCATCATCTCCCACATATGGGAGAAGTAGTGTTCCAGGCCGGAAGCGGGACGGGAGATCTTGGCGTAGGCCATGCCGATGCCTGCCAGCACCAGGCCTTCCGCCACCGCCTGAACGGCGTCCGGATCCCGGTCGGTCAGTTTGTCCGCGGCGCTCATCACCTTGTCCAGGGCGGCGCGCATCAGGTCGGCGATGTCCGGGCAGTAGTATTCGCCGATGATCAGGTTGGAGATCCGCCACTCGCAAATCGCGATGTATTTGGCAATCATGTCTCCGAGGCCGGCCCACAGCATCCGCATCGGGGCCTGGGCCAGGATGTCCACGTCCAGCAGGATGCCGCTGGGAGCCTGGTTGTACAGGGAAACCTTGACGTGATTGACCTCCATGGAGGAACTGTTGGAGGCATAGCCGTCCATGGACGGGGCGGTGCCGACGATGGCGTTCTTGCGGCCTACCGCATGGGCGACCACCTTGCAGATATCATTGACCACGCCGCTACCTACGCCCAGCAGCACGTCGCAGGCGGGATCAAAGTGCATGATCACGCTGCCGACTTCCCACTCGGCGGGCTTCAGCCGGTCGGTCTGGCAGGGGATGATATAGAGCTTGTAGGGGATGCCGGCCTTGTCCAGCAGCCCGCACACCCGCTCGCCGGCGGCTTTGTAGGTGTTGCCGTCGCAGACGACGAAGGGGCGGGATACGCCCATGGCGCCGAGCATAGCGGGTACTTCGCCGAGAATGCCCCGGCCCACGTTCAGGTAGTCCAGCGCGCAGATGTGCTCGCGGCCGCATTCGCAGGCATAGCCTTCATGACAGACCAGTTCGGACAGCTTCATGTGTTTGAAATCAGGCATAGTGATACCTCCGTCCAGTATTCTGATGGGTTATTTGACAGCCGTGACCCAGTCGTTCAGCATCGGAACGACCAGCACGACGGGCTTGCCCTTGTCGGACAGGTTCAGCACGGGGAAAGCGGAGCTGGAGATCACGGTATCGCGGCTGCCCTGGCTGATCACGACATTCCGTTCCCCGTTCACCAGCAGCGCTCCGGCGAGTTTGGAGCCGGCAGTGCCGTTCTTCAGGAAGTTCCAGCACCGCGCGCCCTTGCCCGCACGGCCCTGGGGGTCGAACATGGCGCCCAGGATCGCTTTGCCCAGGCCGTTATCGGAGACAAGCAGCACTTCGTCCATGTTTTCCAGCGGCGCGGCCAGGATCACCCGGTCGTCCGGGTCGAGGCGGATGGCCTTCACGCCCGCGCCGGCGCGGCCGATCTGCGGCACGGAGGAGAGGCTGAAGCGGATGCTCTGGCCCAGGGCGGAGATCAGCAGGATGTCGCCTTCCCCGTCGGTTTCGAACACGTTCAGCAGGCTGTCTCCGTCCTTCAGGGCGATGGCCGCGAAGCGGGAGCGGCGGACACGATATTCGGCTTTGGGGCTGCGCTTGATCATGCCCCTGGCGGTGACCAGCACATAGTCGGCCGCCGGGCTCTCGTCCGTGGCCTGCAGGCTGAGTCCCACGCAATGCTCGCCGGCCGCCAGATCGGCAATGATGCCGGACAGGGAGATGCCGCGGTCCTTTGGACGGCATTCCTGGATC
>JBGUIY010000202.1:0-7681 GCA_045113475.1 Christensenellales bacterium
TGAGTATTGTTTGCAGGAGAAATCATCAGCTGTCCTTTTGGAATGAAATCCCGGAATCCGCCGATTGATTCGGCGGATGGCGCAGCCACCCGAAGGGTGATGGGATGGAATGACGAAAAGGACGTGATGAGGGGATCATCAAGGGGGAACACCCTTGATTGAAATCCGCAGCAGCGGCATGTACGGTGCGAGGATGAAATCGCGTTCAGCGATTTCTACCTTGCAGATTTGCCGCCCGGGAGCCCGCAAGGGCGACAGGCAAATCTGTCGGGGGGGGGGTTCCGCAGGGGGGTGCTTGCACCCACCTGCGGATCCTGTTCAGTCTATGACTGGACAGGATCAGGCTCTGCTGAGATATTCGCCGCTGCGGGTGTCGATCTTGATGACGTCGCCGATGTTGATGAACAGGGGCACCATCAGCTCATAGCCGGTTTCCACGGTGGCGGGCTTGTAGGTGTTGGAGGCGGTGTCGCCCTTGAAGCCAGGCTCGGTCTGGGTGACTTCCAGATCCACGAAGTTCGGGGCTTCCACGGAGAAGGCCTTGCCCTTGAAGTAGCGGATGGTCACGTTCATGTTTTCTTTCACGTACTTGACCGCTTCTTCCACGGCATCCTTGCTCAGGGGCTCCTGCTCATAGGTTTCGGGATCCATGAAGTAGTACAGATCGCCGTCGTTGTACAGATACTGCATTTCCTTGGTGTCGATGATCGCGCGGGGCATCTTGTCGGTGGGGTTGAAGGTGCGCTCCACCACGGCGCCGGTCATCACGTTCTTGATCTTGGTGCGGACGAAGGCGGCACCTTTGCCGGGCTTCACGTGCTGGAAGTCGACGATGTTCCACACGCCGCCATCCCATTCGATGGTAATGCCTTTTTTGAAATCACCTGCGGTAATCATGCTGGATTCCTCCGTTTCAGTTGTAATTGTGTTTATATAAGGCAGCCGATCAGAGGATCAGCAGATCCTTCGTAAAGTAAACGAACGACTCGGACTTCTCAGCGCCGATGACGCACGTGTTCTCGATGCGCACGCCCCCCAGGCCGGGCACGTAGATGCCGGGTTCCACCGTCATGGTGGTGTTTTCAGTCAGGATGTCGTGGCACATGGGGGAGAGGCGCGGGTTCTCATGGATGTCGATGCCCACGCTGTGGCCGAGGCCGTGGCCGTAGCACTTGCCGTAACCGGCGTCGCCGATGATCCTGCGTGAGATCGCGTCCACGTCGCTGGCCACCAGACCGGCGTGCAGGGCATCCTGGCAGGTCTGCTGCGCTTCGAGCACGATGCCGTAGATCTTGCGCATCTCCGCACTGGGCTCGCCCAGGGAGAGGGTGCGGGTCATGTCCGCGTCGTAGCCGCCCTTCCGCGCACCGAAGTCCAGGGTGACCATATCGCCCTTGCGCAGCTTGCGGCTGCCGGGAATAGCGTGGGGCAGGGAACCGTTCTCGCCGGAAGCGACGATGGTGTTGAATGCCAGCCCGTCCGCGCCCAGCTTGAGCATTTCAAACTCCAGGGCGATGCGGATATCGGTCTCGGAAATGCCTTCCTTGAAGATCGGAAGGATGTTCTGGAGCGCTTTGCAGGAGATGTCGCAGGCCTCGCGAATCAGCGCCAGCTCCGAGGGCTCCTTGATCTGGCGGACCTTTTCGGGCTCGCCGTTGAGGGCGGTCAGCTGGAAACCGGGCATATCCTTCTGCATTTCCTCGAAAGCCTTGACGGTGACTTCGTCGGCTTCGAAGCGCACGGCGTTTACATGTCGGCCGGAAAGATACTCGCACGCCAGGGCCGCGTGATGCTGAGCGGTTTTGATCTCCAGGGCTTCAAAGCCGGGAGCCTGGCGGGTGACCTGCTCCGTGTAGCGGAAATCGGTCACGATCGCGCAGAAGCCGTGGCCGATCAGGGCCGCGCCTTCGCCGGTATAGCCGGATACGTAGAATATATTGCTCGGTTTGGTCAGATAAATGGCTTCGTTTTCATGGAGCCCGGCAAGCTCGATGATCCGTTCTGCCCGTGTTTTCATTCGTTCAGGTCCCTTCTGGATGGAAATTGAAGTAATGCCGCTTTCTTTTCAGGAAAGCCTGACACTGTATTATAGCACAGGATTTACACGAACGCTACTGTTTTTTTCTGAGATTCACCACGCAATTTTCTCAATTTACCGCATATGTTCCGAAAGAGCATGCCGGACGCCCTTCCGGGCCGTGGTGACAGCGGATTCAGGGCCTTCCGCTTATGAAGCCCATGGGGATATAGGTGTTTTCGTCGCCGTTTTCCTGCAAATGGGCGCAAATGTTTCCGCGGCACAGCAGTGGCCACAGATCAGCCAATTGCCCCCACATGGGGCTTTCCATCAGCACATAGGATACCGAAGCAAATTCTTCCTGCGTCATGCCTGTCATGGCGGCGTATGCGGTCATCGTTCCATACAGAACATATGGGGAAGATGCGGGATCCTGACCCAGCACGATGATCATGGTGATCGCGGCATTTTCTTTTTCCTCATCGGTGTAAACCATGATGCCGGTCTGATCGCCGAACGTATAGATGCGTACGCCGTTATAGGTACCGCTGTAAGAAAAAGGTATTTCATCTGCCAGCTCGTTCATTCTTGTTTCCAGCATGGCTGTTGTGACGCCGCTGTCGGTGATATCCGCTATATCCTGTCCCTCAGGAAAGGCGATATCCTCAAGCAGAGTGGGAATACTCCCCGCAGGAGTGAGGATGATCCTGTCATAGACCAGGTCTGAGCCTTCAGGCGCTAAATGTTCAGGCTGGATTTCATCCCTGCCGGTGAGCGCAAGACTGCACAGGCGGCCGAAGACCATCCAGTCGTCCTTGTTTTCCTCCCAGTCATATCTCAGCATACGTACTTCCCTGATTGCGGCATCATCCGCGCTGCTGTCCAGGCTGATCAAAGCTGCGCCCGGATCGCTTTCGGTTACGGAAAAGACTGTCCGCAGCCATTTCCCGCCTGAAAACACCGGTTCGCTCCAGTAGAAGTTTCCGGGCTTGTAAGGAAAACCGAGCGTGCTTTCAGCCATCAGGGTTTCCAAAGCATCCCTGAAAGCAGGCAGCGTCGAAGCACCGTTCAGGGACGGGACAGCCTGGTTTTCTGCATTGCCAGACGCTTCATCCTCCAGGCGCAGGCTGTCCATAAACGCACGTCCGGTCTCGGTGTCGGCGGCATACACATACCATATACCGTATTCACCGACATACAAACTGCCGAGCATACGCTGCCCGTACTCGCCGAGAGTCTGGTGATTCACAAAGGAGAAACTCAGGCGCGCTGTGTGCTGTACGGGCCTGGTCACAACGGGATCAAGCACTTCATCGGTTTCATATGCAGTCAGCATGCGCTGCTGTGCAATGGTGATCAACGTGTCCTTCAGCTCATCATCGGAAACATTCAGTATAAAGCCGACCGGATTGAACTGGACCTGAATAAAACTCCAGTCAGCGGCAAAGCAGGCTAGGAATTCCGTGCTCTGATCCCCCTGACTCTCTGTGGGCGGCGCAGGGAAAGTCATTTCCAGACCGCGCAGCTTCCGGTATGTCGGCTGTGACTTCTGCCCGATCAGCTTGTCGTATTCTTCGTCTGTAACGAACTGCAGAGCGTTCAGGATTGCGTCCGTATGATCACACTTTTCAATGATCAGACAGACGGCCTGCGTCCCGCTCAGCAGGAATCGTCCGATATACGGGGTATCCGGGTCATCCTTGTAAGTGAAGCTCATATCCACCCACAGGTTTCCGGTTTCCCTTTCACCGTGCGGCTTGACATCGCCGATTTCTATGCCGTAGGTATTGGGAATGAACATGCCATAATTCATCAGTGCCTGCAAGCGATGCTGATCTTCTGAGTCATCAGGAAAATTGGTCCTGAAGTACTCTTCCAGCGGTGATATATCCGCCGTATGCAGCTGATACTCCGCACCGTCCCCAATACAGTTTCCCATCAGTTGGCGGCTGCCGGTCCATCCGCCCGGATAGTCCTGCTCTTTAATCAGTTCCGGAGTGCCGGGGAGCTGGAATGCGACATGCCCGTATACGCCGGAAAAGAATGCCATGGCATCCGCGACGGGTGTTTCTTCCGGTTCACAGAAAGCTGTCTGGAAACAAAGGCATACGATCAATAGCATGAACACTGGCATCAATCTGTTATGAAACATGGTTACCTCCTCGTCTGGAAGGGCTGTTCAGGGATGTTTCCCGGATTGTCTGTCTGTATATAATACGTCGGTAAAGCCTTTTTTCCTGCATTCAGTAGACTGTGCAGCCCATTTGTTCGGTTTAATGTGTAAATTCTTGTCTTTCTTTTGCCTTTTTGCGTAAATCATGGTATCATGTTTCTGCGGCATCATGTTACAGGGAAAATGGCCGCTGGAGGAACGCGAATGAGCATAAACTGGTACCCGGGGCATATGGCGAAAGCGAAGCGCCAGCTGAGCGATCAGGTGGCGAAGGCGGACGTAATCGTGGAACTGTGTGACGCGCGGCTGCCGCGCTCGAGCCGCAACCCGGACCTGAAGGGCATTATCCGGATGAAGAAACATCTGCTGATCATGCAGAAGAGCGATCTGGCGGACGAAGCGGAAACGGCGCGGTGGCTGGGTTACTTCCGCGGCCGGGGCCTGAAAGCCGCCGCCATCGACGTGAACAGGCAGTACAAGCAGGTGCTGCGCATGATCCAGGCGGAAGCCCAGGAACGGATCGACCGGGCGAAGGAGCGGGGCGTCAACAAGACGGTACGCGCCATCGTGGTGGGGGTGCCTAACGTGGGCAAGTCCACCCTGATCAACCGCCTGTACGGCAGCGCCGTGCGGGAGGTTTCCGACCGGCCGGGCGTCACCCGCGCCAACCAGTGGGTGCGCGTATCCCCGTACCTGGAGATCCTGGATACGCCCGGCCTGCTCTGGCCGCGGCTGGACGACCAGAAGGCCGCTCTGCGCTTGTCCTATATCGCCGCCGTGAGGGACGATGTTCAGGACGTATATGCGCTGGCGATCAACCTGCTGGACGATATGATGGATATCAAGCCCGAGGCGGTGACAGCCCGTTTCAAGGTCGGCGACAGTACGCTGCGCGGGCAGGCGCTGCTGGACGCGGCCTGCCTGGGCCGCGGATTCCTGCTCAGGGGCGGGGAGCCGGACGAGGAACGCGGCTGCCGCGTGGTGCTGGAGGAGTTCCGCAGCGGCAAACTGGGCCGCATCACGCTGGAGAGCGCGCCGGAGGCGGAAGCATGAACGCGCGGAGAATGGAACGGCTGAACGCCTTGTGCGGGACGGACCGCCCGCTATGGGAGCGTGGCGTCGTTTTCGGCGGTATGGACGAGGCCGGACGCGGCCCGCTGGCGGGAAACGTGGTGGCGGCCTGCGTGATCATGCCGCCCGAGCCCCTGATCGAATGGGTGGACGACAGCAAGAAACTGAGCGAGAAACGCCGTGAAGCGGTGTACGAGGAGATCATGAAGATCGCGCGCTTCGTGGGCGTCGGCCAGGCAGACCCTGAGGAGATCGACCGGCTGAACATCCTGAACGCGACCAAGGAAGCGATGCGGCGCGCCGCTGCCGGCGCCGGGGCGCAGATCTACCTGATCGACGCCGTGAAGGGCCTCGGCTTGGACGGCGAGGAGCGGCCCATCATCCACGGCGACGCGCTGAGCTACTCGATCGCCGCGGCCAGCATCGTGGCGAAGGTCACCCGTGACCGGCAGATGCTGGAGGCGGACCAGCTGTATCCGCAGTACGGCTTCGCCCGCAACAAAGCCTACGGTACCAAAGAGCATATCGAAGCCCTGAAGCAGTACGGGCCTTGCCCGCTGCACCGCAGGAGCTTCATCACGCATTTCGTATGAATCCCCGGGGCGTATTGGCGGAGCTGCGGGCGGCGGCCTTTCTCCGCAGGCACGGCTACCGCGTCAGGCATCTGCGCTGGCGCGGGGGAGGCGGGGAGATCGACCTGGTGGCGGAGGAAAATGGCCTGACGGTATTCGTGGAGGTCAAGAGCTCTCCGCGGCTGGGGGAAGGCGCGCAGCGGGTCGACCGCCTGAAGGCAGGGCACCTGCGCAAGGCCGCCCAGGCCTATATGCGGCAGCACGGCGAAGACAGCTGTCGCTTCGACATCCTGGAGGAGAGCGACGCGGGCTTCCGGCTGATCCGGGGAGCGTTGTGATTTTTAATTTCTGGAGACTGACGCATGATGATATGGAATCGCATTCCGAAGAAGCGGCGCATCGAGATCCTGACCGGGCTTCTGCTGCTGGCTGCGGTGCTGGCGGTATTCCTGTGGCCGAAAGGCGCGAAGCGCGCGGTCACGGGCGAAAACCTGCTGAAGGACGGCAGCTTCGCGGAGATCGCCGAAAAGGGCACAGGCGCCTGGTACGAGGATGCCTATGTCAACCGTTCCACCTATACGGCGTATGACTTCGTAACGGAGGAGGACGGGAGCGTCGCTGCGCATATCGTCAACATGCTGGCGAACGACGCGCGCTTTGCGCAGATTGTCAGCGTACAGCCTGACAGCCTCTACTGCCTGGAGGGGGACGTGAAGGCCAGCGCCCAGGGCGGCCTGGGAGCGAACCTGTCTGTCGAGGGCCCTTATGTATTCTCGGAATCCTTGTACGATCAGCCGGAATGGACACACATCAGGCTGTACGGACGTACGAGCGGGGACCAGCGTTCCGTGACGGTATTCGCTCGTCTGGGCGGCTATTCCGGCGAGGCGACAGGCGAAGCCTGGTTCCGGAACATCCGCCTGACGGAGGTCGACGAGGTTCCCGAGGGCTACTGGACCTATGACTGGTATCAGAAACAGTCCCAGCCCGTGGTCAAACATGATGAGGAGGAAGAAAGCGCCGAACCCTCCCTGACCGGGCATATCCTGCTGATGGTGCTGGCTTTGGCGGCGTACGGCGTGTTGGTCTGGTACGCCCTGCGGCGCGCCGACCGGTCGAAGCCGCTGAAGGCGGGAGCGATGTGGATCCTGGCGCTGTTCGGCGCCGCCCTGGTCCTGCGCCTGGTGCTGGCGGTGCTGATCCACGGCTACGACGTGGACGTGGGGGATTTCAGTGCCTGGGCGGCCGGCGTGGCTGCCCAGGGCCCGGGCAGCTTTTACCGGCTTGACCTGGATCCCGTTGTCCGCCGGAGTATGTATATCTGCGACTATCCGCCGGGATACATCCTGGTGCTGGGCCTGGTGGGCCTGCTGGGACAGGGACTCGGGACCGGCGTGACGGAATTTATGATCAAGCTGCCGCCGATCCTGGCGGACCTGCTGATGGGCTGGTTCATTTACCGGTCCATGACCGCATCCGGGAGCAGAAAGGGCGGCGGCAAAACCCCTGCCACGGCCTTTACCCTGGCAGTGACCGGCCTGATCCTGTTCAATCCTTTGCTGCTGCTCACCGGCGCGGGCTGGGGACAGTCCGACAGCGTGATGATGCTCTTCCTGGTACTGACGCTGATCTACGGCATGCGGAAGGACTGGCGTTTCGCACTGCCCTTCTATGTGCTGGCTGTGCTGATGAAGCCCCAGGCGCTGATGTTCGGCCCCCTGGGCCTGGTGGCGCTGTATCTGCATTACCGCGAGATCAAGGATTCGCCTGAAGCCGTCAGAAAGGCGGCCAGGGATTTCCTGATCGGTTTCGCGGTCATGCTGGCAGTTGCGGCGGCCATCGTCCTGC
>JBGUIY010000203.1:0-5838 GCA_045113475.1 Christensenellales bacterium
CACATATACTTCCAGCATCTGCCCGATATAGCGTCTGGTATACTTTTCGAACAGCTTTGTCCCTTCGTCGTTCAGTTCGATGCAGACTGTGCAATTATCCCCGGATATGCCATTCCAATCATAATCGACGCTTGTGTACACGTTTTTGAGATGTTCTCCGGTAATGACCGTCTGCTTGTCCGGCGTACGGATCCTGAAGCTTGACGGGGTTTCAAGTACTTCGATAACATCGTCAAAATCATCCGCGGCAGGGACCCTTACCGTGATTTCTCCCCGCCGGTCATAAGTGATGACGAGATCGTCAAAGCCCCATATCAGTGCACGATACTCAAACACATTTACCATCGTTTCAATATGATGCATGGCCAGCGCTTCGCTGTATTCATCGGCGTCAGTGATCTGATAATAAATGTATGTATCCGTATCCTGATTGCCAAATACCGTGAAAGGATCCTCAGCCGCAGCCGGATTCATGCATACAGCCGCCATTATGACTGCAGCCGCAAGTACGGGAAAGATCTTTTTCATCCGATGTCCGGCATGATGTTTCCGCATTTCATTGCGATCCTTTCACGCTTATGTCCGCTACCCGCCGTTCCCCGTCAGGCAGAAGGCCTGGTAATTGGAGCGTATATATGACGTCCGGAGGATCGGGAGCCCGTTTGCGTCAGCGGTCGGGCCCGAAACCCGTTCATCCCGTTCAATGACGGTCAGCAGCGGCTCTTTCTCCGCGTCGGCTTCCATGACTTTCAGGATTCCGTCTCCCGGAGCCTGGGCCGTTATCAGCGCGGCTTCCGCCTGCGACAGCGTCCTCTGCGGTTCGGGAGCCTGTTCCTGCGTTTCGCTGCTGACGATGAAGGGCAGGCACATGAGGCAGCATACAGCGAACATAAATGCCAGTCCGATCAGCCTTGCTTTCATGGCCTGTCCTCCTTCCTCAAATCAGTATACTTCGGTATATTTCTACTTCGGTATGTTTCGGGTCAGCTTCTGATCTCGGCGCCAAATTTCTCGGACACGGTCCGAAGCACCTTGTTCATCACGCGGGTGATCTCTTCGTCCGTCAGGGTATGGTCTTCCGCTCTGAGCCTGAGCGAGAAGGCGACGGATTTCCGGCCGAGGCCCACCTGCGGCCCGCGGAAGATGTCGAACATGGCGATATCTTCCAGCAGTTTGCCGCCGGCTTCGCGCATGGCCTCCATCATCGGCCCCACGGGCTGGGTTTCTCCCACCACCAGCGCCAGATCGCGGCTGACGGCCGGGAAGCGTGCCAGGCCGTTCACATAGCCCATCGGGCTGGAAGCCGCGAACAGCTTCGGCAGGTTGATTTCGGCGATATACACGCGGCCGCTAAGCTCATAGGCTTCCGCCACCGCGGGATGGATCTCGCCCAGCACAGCGATATCCTCGCCGTTCGCCCGGATCACGGCGGCGCGGCCAGGATGCAGCCAGGTTTCGTTCGCCGGAGCGACGGAATAGGCCACACCGGTCTGCCTGAGCAGCACTTCCACCGTACCGCGCAGGGAATAGAAATCCTCGTTCGCGCCGTAAGCGCAGACGCAGAGGCTGTAGTACTCGCTGGGCAGGTTCTCGGCTGTGCGGTGCACATTGTCGAACACCTTGCCAAGCTCGTAGATACGGGCCTGGTCGTTGCCGTGGGCCTGATTCAGCTGGGCAGTGGTCATCACGCCGCAGAGCAGCGTGGTGCGCATGTAGCCGCTGTCTTCGCCCAGAGGGTTGCGCAGGGGCAGGGCGTTCAGCCGGTCGTCCCCGGCTTCCAGGCCGAGCTGCTCCAGCTTCTTGTGTGCGATGAAGGAGAAGGTCATGGTCTCGTAATAGCCCATGCCGCCCAGCAGCTTTCGCATCAGGTCGTTCTGCAGCATCGTGGTGCTGCGCTTTCCATCAGCGGCGCCCTTCAGCGGCGTCGTGGGGATCAGGTCGTAGCCCGCGTAGCGGAGCACTTCCTCACACAGATCGGCTTCGCCCTCCACGTCCTGGCGGAACTTGGGCGCGGTGGCGGTCAGGATATCCCCGTCTGCCTCTGCTTCGAAGCACAGCTTCTTCAGGATCTCCACCATCCGCCCGCCGGACAGCTCCACGCCGCTCAGCTGATTGATCCGGGCGATGGAAGCCCTGATGGGCTGATTGACTACCGGCGCAGGATACAGGTCGATCACGCCGCTGACAACGTCGCCCGCGTCCAGCTCGTTGACCAGCTGGGCCGCGCGGTTGAGGCCGTCCAGCACGGTCTGGGGGGATACGCCGCGTTCGAAATGTCCGGACGCTTCGGTCCTGAAGCCCAGGGAGCGCGCCGTCAGGCGGATGCTGGTACGGTCAAAGGCGGCCGCCTCGAACAGGACGGTATGCGTGCCTTCGGTGATCTCGCTCTCTTCGCCGCCCATGACGCCGGCCAGGCCGGTGGGGCCATTTTCGTCGCAGATCAGCAGTTCGCCGCCCTTGAGCTCATGCTCTTTCCCGTCCAGCGTTTTCAGGATCTCGCCGGCTTTCGCCCGGCGGACGATGATATGACGGCCCGCCACCTTGTCCAGATCAAAAGCGTGCATCGGGTGGCCAGTCTCCATCATCACGAAGTTCGTGATGTCGACGATATTGTTGATGGACCGCATGCCTGAGGCATACAGCGCCTGGCGCAGCCACGCGGGACTCGGCCCGATGCGTACGTTGCGGATCACCCGCGCCGCGTAGCGCGGGCACAGGTCGCTGTCCAGCACCTCAACCCTTGCGTAATCGCCGATGGCAGCGGTTTCGTCTTCTTTCACCTGCACGTCGGGCAGGGTCAGTTCGGTGTTCATGGCAGCGGCCGTTTCACGCGCCACGCCCCAGACACACAGGGTATCCGGGCGGTTCGCAAGGATCTCGTAGTCGATCACATGATCCATGAGGCCGAAGATCTCCCGCACGTCCGTGCCCAGGGGATAGTCTTCCTGGAAAACCAGGATGCCCGCGTCGCCGACGCTGGGATACAGCTCCACCGGAACGCCCATTTCGGGGCCGGAGCACAGCATGCCATAGCTGTCCACGCCGCGCATTTTGCCCTTTTTGATGGTGCCGCCGGGGAGCTTCGCGCCGATCATGGCCACCGCCACCAGCTGGCCCGCCGCCACGTTCGGGGCTCCGCAGACGATCTGGAGGAGTTCGCCCGTTCCTACATCCACGGTGCATACGTGGAGATGGTCGCTGTTTTCATGCGGCACGCAGGTCAGCACGCGGCCGACCACTACGTTTTCCAGCTGTTCGCTCAGGTCGTCGATGCCCTCGACACCCGTGCCGGTCATAATCATGCGCTCCTCGTACTCCGCCGGAGAAACGGGGATCGGAGCGTAGCGCTTCAGCAGATTCATCGATACTTTCATCTTCTCAGCCCTCCTTGACGTCCTCGCGGAACTGCCGCAGGAAACGCAGGTCGCCTTCGTACATCAGGCGCATATCCTTGATGCCGTAACGCAGCATGGTGATACGCTCCAGACCGATGCCGAAAGCGAAGCCGGAATAGCGCTTCGGGTCGATGCCGCACATTTCCAGCACGTGCGGGTTGACCATACCGCAGCCGAGCACCTCGATCCAGCCGGTGCCCTTGCAGATGCGGCAGCCCTTGCCGCGGCAGCTGACGCAGGTCAGGTCCGCTTCGGCCGAAGGCTCCGTGAAGGGGAAGAAGGAGGGGCGGAAACGCACGTGGATATCCGAGCCGTAGAGCCTGCGCGCGAAAGCGGCCAGGGTGGCTTTCAGGTCGCCCATGGAAACACCTTCGTCGATCACAAGGCCCTCGATCTGATGGAAAACGGGACTGTGGGTCGCGTCCACTTCATCGGCGCGGTAAACACGGCCCGGGCAGATGATGCGGATCGGGGGCTTGCGCGTGGTCATCGTACGCGCCTGAACCGGGGACGTATGGGTGCGCAGCACCACGTTGTCATCTATATAGAAGGTATCCTGCGCGTCGCGCGCCGGATGGTTCTTCGGGATGTTCAGCAGTTCGAAATTGAAGTGATCCAGCTCGACCTCGGGCCCTTCGACCACCTCGAAGCCCATGCCGGTAAAGCAGTCCACCACTTCGTTCAGGACCAGCGTATTCGGATGCGCTGAGCCCATTTCAGGCAGGGGCCGCGGTTCCGTCACGTCGATGCGCTCCAGCTGCAGGCGCATCTCGCGCTCTTTTTGCTGCATGGCCTTTTGGCGCTCGTCCAGCATGCGGGTAAAGCGCTCCCGGCGCTCGTTGATCAGCTGACCCAGTTGGGGACGCTCTTCCGCCGTCAGCTGGCCCATCATCCTGAGCAGCGCCGTCAGCTGGCCCTTTTTGCCCAGCATATGCACGCGCAGCTGGTCGAGCGCGCTCAGGTTCTCTGAATCATTCAGCGATTTCTCCATCTCTTCATCAAGACGGTTCAGTTCGTCTCTGATGCTCATTGTATCCTCCTTGACAAGCCCGTTCGTTTCGGTATACCTTCGCTTTCACAGCGTGAAAAGCATGAATATACAAAGGCGATTCTACCACTACCGCCCCTGAAAGTCAATCGCTCATTTGCCTGACGGATGAATCCCGCTTCGCGCTGCGCGTCTGTTGTGCATTTTTGCAGAAAAAGAAGCCCGTTTCAGGCAAAAAATAACAAAAAGGCTTGACAATGCAGGAATTCGATGTATACTGTCTTTGCAGCAAGCGCGACAGCCCGACCTGAGCGCTGCGCATATCATCATGGAGGTATTTCTATGAATAAGTCTGAACTGATTGAATCCATCGCAAAGAAAGCCGGACTCACCAAGGATGCCGCCGCGAAGGCCGTCAACGCCTATACCGAGACCGTCATCGAAACCCTGAAGGCTGGTGACAAGCTGATGCTGGCTGGTTTCGGCACCTATGAGGTCAAGGAACGCGCTGCCCGCGTTGCGCACAATCCGCGTACCCGTGCGGAGATCACCATCCCCGCCACGAAGGTTCCTGCTTTCAAGGCCGGCAAGACGCTGAAGGACAGTGTCAAGTAAGACGCAGTTCCAAAACGGACAGCTTGTCTGAGAAGCGCCGGGTTCCAGCGTTCAGCGCAGGATCCCGGCGCTTTTTCTGTTGCACCGGAAGATCGACATATAGTATAATGAAGCAGCGGTATTGACTGCCTTCAATCCGCCCGTGATGACTGCAGTTCAGAATATTTCATTTCTATATCAGAGAGGTTCAGCATGAGATTAGACAAATACCTGAAAGTATCCCGCATCATCAAGCGCCGTACCGTCGCCAAGGAAGCCTGCGACGGCGGCCGTGTGACCGTCAACGGCCGCGTCGCGAAAGCCGGCACCGAAGTGAAGCCCGGCGACGAGCTCACCATCCGTTTCGGCAACCGGCTGGGCAAGTATGAGATCACGGACGTCAGCGAGGTCGTGCGGAAGGAGAACGCCTCCCAGATGTACCGCGTGCTGGAAGAAGACGAAGCGACGCGCGCCGAGAGGGAATAAAGGCCGAACAGTCCGCATCAGAATCATTCCTTCCAGCCTGAAGAGAAACGGAGTAACAGATGCCCAAAAACAAGACCAGTTATGTTTGCTCGGTCTGCGGCAGCCTGACCGCGAAATGGTACGGCCAGTGCCCGGACTGCGGCAGTTGGAACACGATAGAGGAAGCGGCTCCGGAACTGGCGCCGAAAACAGCCGCTGCCGGCGGGGACAAACCCCAGAAGCAGCGCGGCGGCACAGGCGCGGAGCCCGTCCCCTTTTCAATGATAGAGTCCGGGCAGCAGATCTACCAGCCCACCGGGCTGAGCGAGCTCGACCGCGTTCTGGGCGGCGGCCTCGTGGAAGGGGGCCTGCTGCTGTTCGGCGGCGAGCCCGGCA
>JBGUIY010000204.1:0-8143 GCA_045113475.1 Christensenellales bacterium
TCGTTCCCATCCCTCCATCAGGTAATGGAAACATTATATCACAAATCGATAAATTAGTCTATATATTTTAAGAACGATCTACTAGTAAAAGTAATGTAGTGATTAGTTTCTTCATTAAGTATCAACTCCTTCAATTATATGTGTTTAGGCCCTGCGAAAATAATAACATATATAGGGCAGATAATCAAGGGACTTTTTACAACCCCTCAGCCTTTACCAGCTTGTAGAATGTCGTTCTAGTCATCTCAGCTCTTGAAATAGCTTCCGTTGCGGTGATATCACCCTTTCGCCAAGCCTTAGCCGCTTTATAGAAGTTATCGCTAGCCTGAGCTTTGGGACGGCCTACACGCCCTTCTTCATAACTCTTGCGGTAAGCATATTCCCTGCGCTCTGCGTTGATTTCCCTCTCATAGGCGCTACAGCAATGCGAATGAACGCCTATTTTTCATCGTTGGAAAGTTGTAAAGGGTAAATTAAAGGGTAACACGGAAAAAACACGCAAGAAAAACCCCCAGAAACGCTGTGTTTCTAGGGGGTTTCGTTAAGCGGAGAAGGAGGGATTCGCCTTTGCCTGCGGGCAAAGCGGGGCCGGCTCTGACGGTCCACTGGACCGTCATTCACTACCGGCCCGTTCGAATCCCTCCTTCTTTGATCCAAAACCAACATAAAAGACACCCACAAGGGGTGTCTTTTATGTTGGCGGAGAAGGAGGGATTCGAACCCTCGAACCCTTTTACAGGTTACACGATTTCCAGTCGTGCGCCCTCGACCAAGCTAGGCGACTTCTCCATCACAGTCGGCTTGCGTCAACGTGAGCTATTATAGCATTAAAGGCGGGGTGTGTCAAATACTTTTTTGGCCCGGAGGCGGGGCTTATCGGGATGCGTCGGACGCAGCCGGTTTCTGCATCCCTTCGGTATAAACTCTTGACATCCTGCACAGGATTTTGTAAAATGAGGGCGTAAGCTTAGAAAGGAGGACATCCAGATGGCTCATATTCAGACCCTGCCCACCCGCGACCTTTGCGAGAGCGCCAAGAACGGCGGCTGCGGCGAATGCCAGACCTCTTGCCAGTCCGCTTGCAAGACCAGCTGCGGTATCGCCAACCAGAAATGTGAAAATCAGAAATCTGACAAATAATTGACATTTCCAGACAATACCCGCATATATTCGGATATATGCGGGTCTTGTTTCATATAGATAGAATGTATTTTGGGAGAAACAGATCCATGCTTCATCAGTACCGGCTCAACGGAAAAAATATCGTGCTGGACGCCTGCTCCGGGGCCGTCCATGTGGTGGACGATCTCGCCTACGAGGTCATCGGCCTGTTTGAACAGAACGATACGGAGCAGATCGTTTCCGCCCTGAAGGGGCGTTTTCCGGAGGCCGAGATCCGGGAGTGTGCGGAGGAGGTGGGCCAGCTCAAGGCCGCCGGGCGGCTGTTCGCGCCGGATACCTTCGCGCCCATGGCGGGGGAACTCAAGGCACGCACGGCGGGCGTGGTCAAGGCGCTGTGCCTGCACGTGGCGCACACCTGCAACCTGAACTGCAGCTACTGCTTTGCCAGCCAGGGCCGTTACCACGGGGAGCGGGCGCTCATGTCCTTTGAGACGGGCAAAAAGGCGCTGGATTTCCTGGTGGCCCATTCCGGCAGCCGCAGGCACCTGGAAGTGGACTTTTTCGGCGGCGAGCCGCTGATGAACTTTGACGTGGTGAAGCAGCTGGTCGCGTACGCGCGCAGCATCGAGCCCGCGTCGGGCAAGCAGTTCCGCTTCACGCTGACCACCAACGGCATGAACATCGACGACGACGTGATCGATTTCTGCAACCGCGAGTGCCATAACGTGGTGCTGAGCCTGGACGGGCGGAAGGAGATCCACGACTTCGCCCGGGTGGACTACCAGGGCCGCGGCAGCTTTGACCGCGTGGTGCCCAAGTTCCAGCGCCTGGTGGAGAAGCGCGGCGGGAAGAACTACTACATGCGCGGCACCTTTACCCACCGGAACCCGGACTTCCTGAAGGACATCCGGACCATGCTGGATCTGGGCTTCACTGAGCTCAGCATGGAGCCGGTGGTCTGCGCGCCGGACGATCCCGCAGCGCTGAACGCGGAAGACCTGGAGATCGTCAAGAAACAGTACGAGGAGCTGGCCCTGCTGATGGACGAGCGCCGGAAGGAAGGCAGGCCCTTCACCTTCTATCACTACATGATCGACCTGACCGGTGGGCCGTGCATTTACAAGCGCGTGTCCGGCTGCGGCTCGGGCACGGAGTATCTGGCGGTCACACCCACGGGCGACCTGTACCCCTGCCACCAGTTCGTGGGCGAGGAGCGCTTCCGCCTGGGCAGCCTGGACGAGGGGCTCGTTAAGCCGGACATCCAGGCGGAATTTGCGAATACCAACGTTTATACCCGCGAGGAATGCCGGGACTGCTGGGCGCGCCTGTACTGCGCGGGCGGCTGCGCGGCGAACGCCTGGCATGCCACAGGCAGCATCAACGGCGTATATAAGAATGGGTGCGAGCTCTTCCGCAAGCGCATGGAATGCGCCATCTGGCTGGAAGCAGTGCGTCTGTCCCGCGAAGGGGAAGCATGATCACCACGCCGGTGGACGATTTCGTCCGCGCCTACGCGGATGGCGGCACGATCCGTGCCCACATGCCCGGGCATAAAGGCCGGGGACACGGCCCCGAACGCTGGGACATCACCGAGATGACCGGCGCGGACAGCCTGTACGAGGCGGACGGGATCATCCTGGAGAGTGAGGAGAACGCCGGACGCCTGTTCGGCAGCGGTGTCACCGCTTACTCGGCCGAGGGCTCGTCCCTGAGCATCCGCGCCATGCTGCTGCTGGCCCTGCGCTGCAGAAAGGATACGGAGGCGCGGCCCTGGCTGCTGGCGGGCAGGAACGCCCACCGCACGCTGATGAGCGCCGCCGCGCTGCTGGACTTCGATGTAAGCTGGCTGTCCCCGCGCTCCGGCGCGCTGCTCTCCGCCGATATCCCGGCGGACACCCTGCGGGATGCCCTGGACAGCTGCCGAACGCTGCCTTTTGCGGTCTACCTGACCAGTCCGGACTACATGGGAGGCATGGCGGACGTGCGCACGACAGCGGAAATCTGCCACGCGCATGGTGTGCCGCTGCTGGTGGACAACGCCCACGGCGCGTACCTGCGTTTCCTGCCCGAATCCCGGCACCCACTGGATCTGGGCGCGGACATGTGTACCGACAGCGCTCACAAGACCCTGCCGGTGCTCACCGGCGGCGGTTATCTGCATGTATCCCGGCGGCAGCCGGACATTTCCCGGGCGGACGTGAAATCCGCCATGAGCCTTTTCGCCTCCACCAGCCCCTCCTACCTGATCCTGGCTTCCCTGGACCGCTGCAACCGGCTGCTGGGAGGAGAATTCCCCGAAGCGCTGGCGGCCTTCGTGCGCCGTATGGACGCGCTGAAACAGCGGCTGACGGACGCGGGGGCAGTCCTCGCGGGCGATGAGCCGCTGAAGCTGACGGTCCGGGCCACGGAAGGCGCGGACGGATACGCGGTCAAGCAGCTTCTGCAGGCCCGGAGCATCGAATGCGAGATGGCCGATCCGGACTTTGTGACGCTGATGCTGTCGCCCATGCAGGCGGATCAGATGGACTCGATCGAGCGCGCCATGCTGGATGCCGTGCGCGGCTGGGCCGGGCGTCCTCCGCGGATCCCGCCCCGGCTGCCGCCTCCCGGCGAGCGCGTCATGACCATCCGCGAGGCGATGCTCGCCCCGCAGGAGACCCTGCCCCTGTCCCATTGCGCCGGCCGCGTGCTGGCGTCCGATACCACCGGCTGCCCGCCCGCCGTGCCCATCGCCATCGCGGGGGAAAGGCTGACGGAGGAGATCGTTGAAATGTGCGGTTACTATGGGGCGGAGACGCTGAGAGTTGTGTTAAACTGAACAAAGAGTGGAGTTTGGAGAGTGGAGATGATCCTGCTGTGATGAAACGGCAGTTTTGCCCGCTCCGCAATGGCACGAGTATCCAAAACTCAACTCTCCACTCTCATCATCCCGCTCTATCTATAAACCGGAGGTTTTTCTATGGATCTGATTGAACGTTTTCTGAACTATGTCGCCATCGATACCTGCAGCGACGAGACCAGCGATACCTGCCCCTCCACGGCGCATCAGTTCGACCTGGCGCGCGTGCTGGTGGATGAGCTGAAAGCCATGGGCGCGAAGGACGCCCGGGTGGACGAACACGGCTATGTGTACGCCGAGGTGCCTGCCACGGCGGAGGGCCAGCCGGTCATCGGCCTGATCGCGCACATGGATACGGTCAACTGCGTGAAGAGCGCGGGCATCCGTCCCCGCCGCTTCGTGTACGGGGGCGGCGACATCGTGCTGAACGCGGACAAGGGCATCGTCATGCGCGAAAGCGAGTTCGACGCGCTGGCCGGCCTTCGCGGGCACGAGCTGATCGTGACGGACGGCACTACCCTGCTGGGCGCGGACGACAAGGCCGGCGTGGCCGAGATCATGCAGCTGGCGGAATACCTGCTGGCCCATCCTGAGTTCCCGCACGGCACGGTGAAGATCGGCTTCACCCCTGACGAGGAGATCGGCCGGGGGGCGGATCTGTTCAACGTCAAGGGCTTCGACGCCGACTTCGCCTATACGCTGGACGGCGACAAGGCCGGCGGCATCGAGTACGAGAATTTCAACGCCGCTGCCGCGAAGATCACCGTACACGGGCGGAACATCCACCCCGGTACCGCCAAGAACAAGATGCTCCACGCCTGCAAGGTGGCCATGGAGTTCCACGCCATGCTGCCGGTGCGTGAAGCGCCCGAAAACACCGAGGGTTACGAGGGCTTCTTCCACCTGACCCAGATGAGCGGCAACGAGGAGCTGGCGGCGATGCAGTACATCCTCCGCGACCATGACTGGGCAAAGCTGGCAGCCAAGAAAGAGCGGATCGAAAAGATTGCCGCCTACCTGAACGACAAGTACGGCGCAGGCACGGTGGTGGCCGAACTGCGCGACCAGTACGAGAATATGAAGGAGATCATCGACCGCAATCCCGACATCATCGAGCGCGCCCGGGAAGCCGTGCGCAGCGCGGGCCTGACGCCCTTCAGCAAGCCTGTCCGCGGCGGCACCGACGGCGCCCGCCTGTGCTACATGGGCCTGCCCTGCCCCAACCTGGGCACCGGCGGCGGGAACTTCCACGGCAACCTCGAGTACGCCTCCGCCACCGAAATGCGGCAGATGGTGGAAGTACTGAAAGCGCTTGTCAAAGCGCGGTGATTGAGCAAGGGGTTATTAACGATTAAGATCACCTTGATTTAAGGAGCGAGAAATGTCTGAGGTATCATCGGAAAACAAAAATGGATTGCAAGACGGGGAAAAGCCTTTTCTGGTTCTGACCGCACATACGACACCGGTACTGGATAAAAAGCAATTCTACTGCATCTGTCAGAACTTCTGGATTATATACGTGGCTTTTTATCTGTGTCTCTGTTTTATGATAGAGATAGCCATTGATCTTTATTGTGGAATCGTACCTTTCAGTTCAAGTATTGTTATCTTTAATCCGTTAACTTTGACGTTTGTACTTTTCTTCATCGGACTCCGTACCGTTTTCGACTTGATTGTCAGACCGCGAAAACACATGAAACGCATGAAAGAGACCTACGGCGATACATGGGTCAACAGCTATCTGTTTTATGAAGAGCGGTTTATTCTGAGAACTACCGGCCCCAAATCAACCAATGACCTGAACTACTATTATGCCGATCTGAGCAAAATCAGCTTGATGAAACATTCGATCTTTTTCAGGACCGCTGCCAGGCAAAGGGTATGGATCAACCGTTTCTGCCTGAGTGTCGAAGAGGAACGTCAGATAATGGACATTTTTAAAGCGCGGTGCCTGAATGTAAAAGATCGCATCTTCGTATTGAAATGAGGAGAAAAACATGTCTCAAGAAAAAAAGACGCCCGAAACACAAAACCTGAATCATGAAAATGAAAAACCCTTCCTGACGGTCGTCTCCAAGGTGACGCCCCAGGACGCGGAGAAGGCCGCGAGGTACTTCCGGCTTCTGCAATCCATTAAAACATCGGTCATATTCGCGCTGTTTCTGCTGGCGGCCACGGTGGTGGTCACCCTCGCCAATGGCCTGCCCATGAATGCCCTTGGCACCGTCATCCGCGACTCGCGCATGTGGATTTACATCCTGGTGTATATCGGCTTCTGCGGCATATACCACGTGTGGTACCAGCCGCGCCAGGCGCGCCGCGCCCTGATCGAGGCCTACGGCGACCAGCCTTATTGGGAGACCCGCTACAGTCTGGACAGCACCGGCATGCGTATCGAAGCGGTCGGCACCAAGACCTCCTTTGACAGCCTGGTCACTTATGCCGATATCCGCAGGATCAGGGACCTCAAGTACCAGATCCTTCTGCGCACGCAGAAGTTCAGCCTGCTGTCCGTCAACAAGCTGGGCATGAGCGAAAGCGACGCCGCAGCGCTGCTGAAAGCATTGAAGGAAAAAGCGGCCCGTTCGTGAACGCGCCGCGGTTTGGCGCTCCGTTTCGCGGAGCGCCGAACCGCTTTCAGAACCTTTCCGTCTGATTGGGAGGTATCATGTACCAAGCTCTTTACCGCGTCTGGCGGCCCCAGACCTTTTCGGACATGGTGGGCCAGACGGCCATCGTGCGTACACTGCGCAACCAGGTCCGGATGAACCGGACGGCGCATGCCTACCTGTTCTGCGGTAGCCGCGGCACGGGCAAGACCAGCGCGGCCAAGATCATGGCCCGGGCGGTCAACTGCGAGCATCCGAACGACGGCGATCCCTGCGGGGAGTGCGCGGCCTGCCAGAGCATCCTGAGCGGGGCCAGCATGGACGTGGTGGAGATGGACGCGGCCTCCAACAGCGGCGTCGACCAGATCCGCGACCTGCTGGAAAAGGTGGACTACCCGCCGCAGTTCGGGCGGTTCAAGGTCTATATCATCGACGAAGTCCACATGCTTTCCGCCGCGGCATTCAACGCGCTGCTCAAGACCATCGAGGAGCCGCCGGCGTACATGATCTTCATCCTGGCGACCACGGAGCCCCAGAAGGTGCCCGCCACCATCCTTTCCCGCTGCCAGCGCTTCGATTTCGGCCGCTTCACCATGGAGGAGCTGATCGGGCGCATGAAGCAGGCGGCGGAAGGCCAGCCGGTGACCGAGGAGGCCTATACCCTCATCGCCCAGTCCGCCGAGGGCGGCATGCGCGACGCCCTGTCCCTGCTGGACATGTGCCTGGGCATGGGCGGAGAGGTGACCGAGGAGAGCGTGCGCCTGGTGCTGGGCGCGGCGGACAGCCAGATCCTGTTCGACCTGGCGGACTGCATCGCCGCCGGGGACGCCGCCGGCGCCATGAAAACGGTGGACAGGCTGTACGGCATGGGCTCCGACGTGACGGTGTTCCTGCGGGATTTCGGGCGCCATATGCGCTACCTGACCACGGCCCGGCTCTGCGGTGCCGGGGCGCTGACCGGCATGAGCACGGAACGGGCCGAGCGCTACGCGAAGCAGGCGGAGGCGTTTTCGGCGCAGAAGCTCATGCGCGTGATGGAATACGTGCTGCATGCGGAGTCCGATACCCGCTGGGCCAGCAGCCCCCGCTCCGTGCTGGAGATGGCGGTGCTGCGCGCCTGCGATCCGCCGGAAACCCAGGACGTGACGGCCCTGCTGGAACGCATCGACACTTTGGAGACGCGTTTGAAGGCCATTGAGAGCGGCGCGGTCACGGTACGCGCTGCCACCGCGCCGGCGGATAAGGGCGTGCAGGCTCAGCCGCGGACGCCCGCGGCGCCGCCCCGGCCCGAACCGCCGAAGAGCGAGGCGGAGGTATGGAAGCGCGCCGTGGCGAAGCTGAAAGCCGAACAGGCACAGCTGTCCTATGTGCAGCGCGGGGTTTTCCAGGGGGTGCGGGAAGGCGCCTACGTGCTGGCCTTCCAGCCCCAGGACGAGTTCTATCTGAGCCTGATCAGCAACGACCGCACGAAGAAGATCATCGGCGACGTGCTGCTGGCCTGCGGCGCGGCTACGGGCGAATTCCAGGCCGAGCTCCTCAAGGACAGGGAAGCGGAGCAGCGGGAGGCCCAGGC
>JBGUIY010000205.1:0-2885 GCA_045113475.1 Christensenellales bacterium
CGTGCTCCTGCACCGTGTTGGAGATGGTCACATCGAAGCTCGATTCGGGGAAGGGCAGGTCCGTCGCGTCGCCCTCCAGGAATTCCACGCCCGGCACATGAGACTGGGCGAAGCGGATGAATTCCCGGTCCCGGTCCAGGCCGGTGATCTCCGCCCTGGGATACCAGCGCTTCAGCGCCTCCGCCAGCGCGCCGGGCCCGCAGCCGATCTCCAGAATGCGCAGCGGCCGGTCCGCCAGGTCAAAGAGCGGCAGCCAGCGGTCCCGGAATCGGTCATGAAACCGCAGCCGCCGGGAAGCATACAGCGTCATACAGCCCTGGATGACCTGAGACCAAACGGTGTCCATAAAATCGCCCCCTTTTTTTGATGTTATGAGAATTTAACAGATTTTCCGATTCGGGTCAACAGCTTGTATGTTCCTGCTATGCTTTCTCCCGGGCTTATTGATACCACTGGGCCTGCGCCTGGTACATCCTGGCATAGAGGCCCTGCATTTTCAGCAGTTCTTCATGGCTGCCGTCCTCCACGATCCGCCCATTGTCAAAAACCAAGATTCGGTCCACAAGCTGGGTAATCCCCAAGCGGTGGGAGATGAGGATGGCGGTCCGGTCCCCGGTAAGGTCCGTGAAGCTCCGATAAAGTTCCGCTTCCGCCAAAGGGTCCAGGGCCGCCGTGGGCTCGTCCAGGATCATGATCTTCGCATCCTGCCGCCAGGCGCAACGGCAGAGGGCGATCTTCTGCCACTGCCCGCCGGAAAGGTTGTTGCCGGTCTCGCTGAAGGAGCCGACCACTTCATCCATGCCGTGCGCCTGGGCGGAGATGAACTCCCAGGCGCCGTTGCGCCGTGCCACTTCCTCCACCGCAGCGTCCTCCGGGGCTCGTCTGCGGTCGGAGACCATGATGTTGTCCCGGATGCTTGCCTCATAGCGGGCAAAGTCCTGGAATGCTGCCGACAGGGTCCTCCGTGTGCGGGAAACGTTGGCATATATGCTTTCCCCGCCCATGGTGACGGTCCCCCGGTCCGGCTCATAAAGCGCGCAGAGCAGGCTGATGAAGGTCGTCTTTCCCGAACCGTTCTCGCCCACGATGGCGACCTTTTCACCCTCCCGGATGTGCAGCGTCAGGTCGTGGAGTATCTCCCGCTCCGTGTTGGGATAGGTAAAGCTCACATGCTCGAAGTCCAGGTCGAACCGCTCCCGACGCTCCGCCTTGGGGTCCCGCTGTTCATATTCCAGCTCGTCCAGGGAGAAGAAATCCCGCATATAGGAAGCGTTGCTGACGAACTGCGCAGCCTCGGTAAAGATGCGGGCGGTCACGTCCTGGAGTTGGCTGGCCATGGTGAACACCAGCATGAACGCGCCGATCCCCACGGCGGGGTCATCAAAGATTTTTCGCGCCGCGATCAGGAGAATGAAGATATAGACGCAGCTGCGGAAGATGTCCGCAATGGCGTTGAACAGCACGTGCTTTTTCGTTACCCGGTTTTTGATCCGGATGTACTCCGCGTTTTTCCGGTCAAACTTGCGTTTCAGCCATGGATACGCCCCGAAGAAGCGAACGTCATTCAGGGATTGCTGCATGGTGGCCTCGAAGAAATAGGCGCAGGCCATGAGATATTCCAGTATCCAGAAGCCTTTGTTGTGATACTCGCTCTCGCTGAATTTCGCGGTGATGATGATGGCCGGGATGCAGGTCGCCACCAGGATGACCACGATCCAGACGTCCACCGACCACAAAACGGTCACGATACTGATAAAGGTTATGATGCTTTGCAGCCAGCGGATCGTTGTTCCCACGCTCTCCGCCACACGATTCCCGGCTTCCGTTTCCACAAAGCTGATCTTCTGCTTGAAATCGTCGTAGTTTTCGATGTACTTATACTTCACGTCGCAGGAGCAGCGCAGGACCCGCTCCTCCATGAACATCTGGATTTTGTATTGATCCCGCTGCTCAAAATAGCTGCTGAGGGAACCCCAAATCAGCTGTACGATGTAGAGCGCAGACAGGATGATAAAGATGCCAAGAACGCTGACAACGGCAGCTTCCCCCTGACCGTAGAGCTGCTGCACCGCATCTGAAAAGCGGCGCACCGCCAGAGAAATCAGCACGGGAAGAAACGCCACGGCAAAGCCGATCAGGCTGAGGACGAGGGAGGCGACGCCCCGCGCCCGGATACTCACCTTCAAGGCTTTCCCGAAATACTTTACCGCTTCCGGGAAAGAGAGCCTTTTGTCGTTCATATGTCCGCACCTCCATTCGCCGCTGTCTGCGATACGCCGTACCATTGGGCCTGTTCGTTGAAGAAATGGGCATAACGTCCGTTCAAAGCCATCAACTCCTCATGGCTGCCCATCTCCGCGATCTTGCCGCCCTCCAGCATGATGATCTTGTCCGCCATCCGGGCGAAGCCCACCCGGTGGCTGATGAGGATGGCCGTTCTCCCTTTCAGCAGGTTCTTGATGCCGAGGAATTGCTCCATCTCCGCGATGGGGTCCAGCATGGAAGCCGGTTCGTCGAAGATCAGCACATCCCGGTCCGCCATGTGGGTCCGGGCGGAGGCTACCCGCTGCTTTTCGCCGCCGGAAAGCTCCGAGCCGCTCTTGTCCTGGAACTTGCCCAGCAGGGTGTCCAGCCCCTTGGGGAGATCGGCCGCTACCTTTTCCGCACCGCCCTTCCGCAGGGCCTCCCGGATCATGGGCATATCCTCCATATGCTCCACGGCCCCGACGCCGATGTTCTCCCGCAGGGAGGAATGGAAGAGGTAGAAATCCTGGAAAAATACGCTGAGACGGCTGCGGATGTAGTCCCGCCGGTAGTCACTGTAAGGCCGTCCGAAGAAGCGAACGGAGCCGGAATCCGGCTTATACATATTCAGCAGCAGCTTC
>JBGUIY010000206.1:0-8522 GCA_045113475.1 Christensenellales bacterium
CTGCACCACTCCGATGGACTGGCGCAGGCTGGCCTTTGTGACGGAGCGCACGTCCTGCCCGTCCACGGTGACGCAGCCGCCCGTCACGTCGTAAAAGCGCGGGATCAGGCTGCAGAGCGTGGTTTTGCCGGAACCGGAGGGACCGACCACCGCCACGCTGGTCCCTGCCGGGATATGCTCGCTGATGTCGGTCAGCACCTCGTGGGCGGTATCGTCGCTGTAGTGGAAAGAGACGTTTTCAAAAGCCACGTCTCCGCGCACGCGGGGGAGGGGTATGGCGTCCGGCGCGTCCTCCACGTCCGGCATCACGTCCATGATCTCGGAAAAGCGCTCCAGCCCGGTCAGACCGCGCTGGAACTGCTCCATGTAGTCCACGATCCGGCGGATGCTGGTGAGCAGCGTCCCGATAAAGAGGATGTAGGCCACATAGTCGCCGGCCTGCAGCCGGTGGCGGGCCAGCAGCACCGCGCCGACGACCACTACCAGGATGTACATCACGCCCTCAAAGGTGCGGGTGACCGAGCCGAAGCCGGCCATAGCGATGTACTGGCGGATCTTCGCGTTGAGGATGTTCTGGTTGTTGACGCCGAATTTCTTCTGTTCCAGCGGTTCGTTGGCGAAGGACTGCACCACGCGGACGCCCAGCAGGCTGTCCTCGATGCGGGCGTTCATTTCTCCCACTTCGTGGCGGCACTCCTTGAATGCCAGGCGCATGCGCAGATTGAAATACCGCAGCAGCACCACCATGACCGGCACCATGGCGAAGACCAGCAGCGTGAGGCCCACGTTCATATTCAGCAGGATGGCGAAGGATACGACGATCTTGACGCCGGCGATGAAGAACTCCTCTGGGCAGTGGTGGGCGAATTCCGCTATATCGAACAGGTCGCTGGTGAGGCGTGCCATCAGCTGGCCGATCTTGGTATTGTTGTAATAGGAGAAGGACAGCCGCTCCAGATGGTTGAACAGATCCCGCCGCATGTCGGTCTCGATGCGCGCGCCCATGAAGTGCCCGCGGGACTGCATGTAGTACGCGCCCAGGGTGTCGATGACCCTCAGCACCAGGTACAATAGGCCCAGCTTCAGTACCCAGGGGATCGTCAGCGTGTCCGGGGCGACCATGGTCCGGTTGGTGATCTCCCGGACGATGAGCGGAAAAACGATCTCGCAGACGGTGGTCAGCGAAGCGCAGAAGAGGTCAAATATCAAGGCCGCCTTGTAGCGGCCGAAATAGGGCAGGAAACGCCTGAATAGCTCCCGGGCGGACATCTGGCGCACTGTCGTTTCGCTCATTGGTCACCTCGGTCAGAAATTGCGGGTCATGTCGTAGCGCTCGTAGAACTCCCTGCGGAAATCCAGGAAGCGGTCGTGGGCGATGGCGTCACGGATCTCCTCCATCAGCCGGAGAAGGTACCTCAGGTTGTGGATGGAGGCCAGCCTCGCGCCGGTGATCTCGCCCACCTTCAGCAGGTGGCGGATATAGGCGCGGGTGAAATCCGTGCAGGCGTAGCAGTCGCATTCGGGATCGATGGGCGTGAAGTCTTCCGCGTATTGGGCGTTGCGGATGACCATGCGCCCGTTCCTGGTCAGCACCGTACCGTTGCGGGCGATGCGGGTGGCCAGCACGCAGTCGAACATGTCCACGCCGCGGAGCACGCCTTCCACCAGGCAGTCCGGGGTACCGACGCCCATCAGATAGCGGGGCTTGTTGGCGGGCATGTAGGGCATGAAGGCTTCCAGCATCTCATACATGATGGGCTTGGGCTCGCCGACGGAAAGGCCGCCGATGCCGTAGCCGATCATATCCATATCCGCCAGGGTCTTTGCGCTTTCGATGCGCAGATCTTTGTCGAAGGCGCCCTGCACGATGCCGAACAGGGCCTGGTCCCTGCGGGTGTGGTGCTGCTGGCAGCGCTTCGCCCAGCGGTGGGTGCGCTCCATGGCGTCCCTGGCGTCCTTCTTGGAGCAGGGATAGGCGGAGCAGATGTCGAAGGCCATGGCGATGTCCGAACCCAGCGCTTCCTGGATGTCCATGGAGATCTCGGGGGAGATGAACTGCAGGGAGCCGTCCAGATGGCTGCGGAAGGCTGCGCCTTCTTCGGTGATCTTGCGCAGGCCCGCCAATGAAAAGACCTGGAACCCGCCGCTGTCCGTCAGGATCGGGCGGTTCCAGTGCATGAACTTATGCAGGCCGCCGGCTTTCTCGATGAGCTTTTCGCCGGGGCGCAGGTGCAGGTGATAGGTATTGGAGAGGATGATCCTGGCATCCATCTCTTCAAGTTCCCGGGGCGTCAAAGCCTTGACGGTGGCCTGAGTACCGACGGGCATGTAGATGGGGGTGGGGATATCCCCGTGGGGGGTATGGAACACGCCCAGGCGTGCGCCGGACTGGGCGCACACGTGCAGCAGTTCGTAGGAGAAGCCTTCTGCCATGGTCACTCTCCAATTTTCGGCCAGGTGTTCAGCAGGCCGCGCAGGTCGCGCTCGAAGGGCTTGAACAGCGGGTTCTCGGGAAGCGGGGCCATGAATACCATCCGTTCGCGGGTGGTGGGATGGGTCAGGGTCAGCCGTATGCCGTACAGCGCGATCTGCTCCTTGCCTTCGGGACGGCCGTAACGATGGTCGCCCGCCAGCGGATGACCGGAGTGGGCCATCTGGACGCGGATCTGATGGGCGCGGCCAGTCTCCAGCTTGATGGCACAGAGGCTGCGGCCGTCCACCTGCCGCAGGTTGACGCCGTTCAGGATGGCCAGCTTGCCCTCAGCCTTCAGGTAATCGGGGATGACCCGCACCATGTTGGCTTCCTCGTCCTTTTTCAGGTAATCGGTCAGATGGAAGCGCTGGGGCGGCTCGCCTTCAGCCACGCATACGTATTCGCGGTACATCTCGTGGGTGCGCACCTGCTCGGAGAGCCGGGCCGCCGCCTTGGAGGTGCGGGCAAATACGATCAGGCCGGATACGGGGCGATCCATGCGGTGCACGAGGCCCAGATACGCCTTGCCTGGCTTCTGGTACTTTTCCTCGATGTAGGCGCGAGCCTCTGAGAGCAGGTCGCCGTCCCCGGTCTTGTCGCTCTGCGTCAGCTGGTTCGGGCGCTTCAGCACCACCAGCAGATGGTTGTCTTCATAAACGACTGTCAATTGCTGATCCATGGTGTACTCCTGAGTCAATCAAAGGTATAACGGCCCGAGGCTCCGCAGGGGAGCACGCCGCCTGCCGTGACGGGCAGGCAGACCTCCTGGGCGTCGATAGCGCCTGCAAAGCGTTTGCCGACGGTGCGTTCCAGCACGTTGGTCAGCACCGCGGGCTGGAAACCGGTGGTGTAGCTGTTGATGAGGAAGAAGAGGGGAGTGCCGCTGAGCAGGCGGGAGCAGGCTTCCACCAGGGGAAAGAGCTCGTTTTCAAGCTTCCAGACCTCGCCGCCCGGTCCACGGCCGTAGCTGGGCGGATCCATCAGAATCGCGTCGTATGTCCGACCCCGCCGCAGCTCGCGCTGTACGAAAGCGTTGGCGTCTTCCACGATGAAGCGCAGGCGCTCCTGGGCCACGTCGTTCAGTTCCGCGTTGCGCTTGGCCCAGGCGACCATGCCCTTGGCGGCGTCCACGTGGGTCACGTGGGCGCCTGCGGAGGCGCAGGCCGCGGTCGCGCCGCCGGTATAGCCGAACAGGTTCAGCACCTTCGGCGTACCACCGCGTTCCGCGATCAGACCGCTCATCCAGTCCCAGTTCACGGCCTGCTCGGGAAAGAGCCCCGTATGCTTGAAGCCGGTGGGCCGCACGTAAAAGCGCAGGCGGCCGTAGCCGATCACCCACTCCTCCGGCAGAGCCTTCCGGAACTCCCAGTGTCCGCCGCCGCCGGCGCGTATATAGTGCGCGTCGGCCTCTGCCCAGCGTTTGGGGGGCAGGGCCGGCGGCCAGATGGTCTGGGGATCCGGACGCACCAGGAGATACTTCCCCCAGCGCTCCAGCTTTTCCCCGGACCCGGTATCCAGGACTTCAAAATCAGTCCATTGATCTGCGGCGAACATCACTTGCTCACTTTCCTGAGGGTCACGGCCGCCTGCTTGCCGTTCAGGTCGACCGCCTTGCTTTCCGCGCCTTCCAGCGCGCCTTCCGTCAGGCTGTCAGCCAGCACGGTCAAGCGGATCATGTCTTCAAACCGGCTCAGCGCCTGCATCACGGCGGGTTCCACCTGGACGCCCAGCTCGATGCGGTCGGTCAGCTCCAGACCCAGATCCTTGCGCCACTGCTGCACCTTGCTGACCAGCTCGCGGGCATAGCCCTCGCCGATCAGGTCTTCGGTCAGGTTGGTATCCAGCACCACGGTGATGCCGCCTTCGGACTGGGCCATCAGGCCGGCTTTCTGCTCGGTTTCCACCAGCACGTCGCTCTGGGCAAGCTCGATTTCGGTGCCGTCCAGCGTGAACCTGACGGTTTCACCACGCTCGAAGGCAGATACCACGGCGGATCCGTCCGCTTCCTTCAGCCAGGCGCCGATCTTGCCCAGCAGCCGGCCGTACTTCGGACCCAGGGTGCGCATCTGCGGCTTGAGCTTATAGGAGACGAAGTCGTTGGCCTTGTCGGTCATGACAATGGCTTTGACGTTCAGCTCGTCCCGGAGCACGGCCTGGTAGGTTTCGTCCAGCTGCGCGCCGACCACGTACAGGGCGGACAGGGGCTGGCGGACCTTCAGGGAGCTCAGGTTGCGGCAGGAGGCGCCCAGCTGCTTGACCTTCAGCAGCGCTTCCATCTGGGCTTCCGTATCGGGCAGGATATAGCTCTCGTCGGCAACGGGGAAGTCGCAGAAATGCACGCTTTCCGGAGCGCTTTCGTCCACGGAGCGGGCCAGGTTCTGGTACATGCTTTCAGCCATGAAGGGCGTGAAGGGCGCCAGCAGCTTGCTGAGAGTCAGCAGCACGTGGTACAGGGTGGCGAAGGCGGCGTCCTTGTCCGCCTCGTGGCCCTTGCCCCAGAAGCGCTCACGGCTGCGGCGCACGTACCAGTTGGAAAGCTCGTCCACGAAGTCGGTCAGTTCACGGGCGGCTTCGGGCACCAGATACTGGTCCAGATCGCTGTCCACGTTCTTGATCAGCGTGTTCAGCTTGCTCAGGATCCAGCGGTCCATCAGGGTCAGGTTGGCCTGATCAAGGGGGTGCTTCGCCGGCTCAAAGCCGTCCAGCTGTGCGTACATGATGAAGAAGGCGTAGGTGTTCCACAGCGTGCCCATGAACTTGCGCTGCACGTCGCTGACGATCTCGCCGGAGAAGCGGGAAGGCAGCCAAGGCGCGCCCTGGTAGAAGTACCAGCGCACGGCGTCAGCGCCCTGCTGGTTCAGCACCGTCCAGGGATCCACCACGTTGCCCAGGTGCTTGGACATCTTGCGGCCCTCGGCGTCCTGCACGTGGCCCATAACCAGGCAGTTTTTGAAGCAGGACTGGTCGAAGAGCAGCGTGCTGATGGCCAGCAGCGTGTAGAACCAGCCGCGGGTCTGGTCGATGGCTTCGGAGATGAAGTCCGCCGGGAAGCGGGACTCGAACTCTTCCTTGTGTTCAAAGGGATAGTGCCACTGGGCGAAGGGCATGGAGCCGGAATCGTACCAGCAGTCGATGACGTCCTTGACGCGGCGCATGGGCTTGCCGCAGTGCGGGCACTTGATGAGCACCTGGTCGATATAGGGGCGGTGCAGTTCCGGCAGATTGACCTCGCCGATGGCCATGTCCAGCAGTTCCTGCCTGCTGCCGATCACGTGGGTGTGGCCCTCTTCGCACTGCCATACGGGCAGCGGCGTGCCCCAGTAGCGCTCGCGGGAGAGGCCCCAGTCAACCACGTTCTCCACGAAGTTGCCCATGCGGCCTTCCTTGATGTTGTCCGGCATCCAGTTGATGGAGCGGTTGTTGCGCACCAGCGCGTCGCGCACGGCGGTCATGCGGATGTACCAGGTGGGGCGTCCGTAATAGAGCAGCGGCGTATCGCAGCGCCAGCAGTGCGGGTAATCGTGCTCGAATTTCGGCGCGGAGAAGAGCAGGCCGCGGGCGCTCAGGTCCTTGAGCACCTCGGGGTCGGCGCTGACGGCACCTTTTTTCATTTCGTTTTCGGTGGGTTTGCAGCGCATGCCGGCGAAGGGGGTCTCGGGCTTCATGCGGCCCTCGTTGTCCACCATCTGCACAAAGGGCATGTCGTACTTCGCGCCGACCCGGGCGTCGTCCTCACCGAAGGCGGGCGCCTGGTGCACGATGCCGGTACCGTCGGACATGGTGACGTAGCCGTCGCAGCAGACGAAGAAGGCTTTCTTGCCCTGGGCAGCGGCTTCCCTGGCCGCGCACTCGTACAGGGGCTCATACTCCCGGTATTCCAGCGCCTTGCCGGGCATGGTCTCCAGGATCTCGTAGGCCTTGCCGTCAGCGGCCGCTTCATGGCGTTCGGTGAGCGGAGAAAGCACGGTGTCCAGCAGGGCGGTGGCCATGTAGTACACGTTGCCGTCGATGGCGCGGACCCTGGCGTATTCTTCGTCGGGGTTCACGCACAGCGCGATGTTGGAGGGCAGGGTCCAGGGCGTGGTGGTCCAGGCCAGGAAGTAGGCGTCCTCGCCCTTGACCTTGAAGCGCACCACCGCGGAGCGCTCTTTGAGGGTCTTGTAGCCCTGCGCCACCTCGTGGCTGCTCAGGCCGGTGCCGCAGCGCGGGCAGTAGGGCACGACCTTATGGCCCAGATACAGCAGGCCCTTTTCCCAGATCTTCTTGAGGCTCCACCATTCGGATTCGATATAGCTGTCGTGATAGGTGACGTAAGGATGCTCCATGTCTACCCAGAAGCCGACGCGCTTGGACATGTCCTCCCACTCGTGCAGGTATTTCCACACGGATTCCTTGCACTTCTGGATGAAGGGCTCGATGCCGTATTCCTCGATCTGCTTTTTGCCGTTGATGCCCAGCTGCTTTTCGACTTCCAGCTCCACGGGCAGGCCGTGGGTGTCCCAGCCGGCCTTGCGCAGCACGGAGCGGCCCTTCATCGTGTGGTAGCGGGGGAGCAGGTCCTTGATGGCGCGGGTCTCCACGTGGCCGATATGGGGCCGGCCGTTGGAAGTGGGCGGTCCGTCGTAGAACGTGAATTTATCTCCGCCGTCACGCAGCGAGTAGGAACGCTCCACAATATGATTATCCTCCCAGAACTTCAGGATCTCCTGTTCCCGGGCGGCAAAGTTCATATCCGTCGCGACTTTTTTGAACATACAGCTTGTCCTCCTTATATATGAAGCCTCAGTGGCGTTCAGTCGGTTCTTCACGGTCGTCCCCGCTGGGGACAGGACGTCATTTGTTCCCGCCGTGCTGCTGGAGCAGCTCGCCTGCCAGGTTGATCTGGTCGGAGATCAGCTGCAGCATCTTATAGCAGCTCACGCCGTCGCCCATGGAGGTCATATCCGGCGTTCTCCAGCCCGCTTCCAGCACATTCCTGACGGCGGAGGAAACGCAGTCCGCTTCCTGGGTCAGGCGCAGGGAATAGCGCAGCAGGGAAGCCACGCCGGCGATGGCACCCAGGGGGTTCAGGTCGTCGTTGGCCTTGACGTGCTCAGGAATGCAGGGTTCCACCACGGTCACCTTTTTGCCGATGCAGGCGTCGTGCAGCAGCATCGGCGCGCCGTGCAGGCAGGTGGCCAGGGTCACGCACATCTGGCCGGCATAGGCCGGGGCGACCAGCAGGCCGATGTCGGAAGGCGCCAGCAGCAGAGCCTGGATCGCCTCGGAGGGGGAGAGCTCCTCCACCTTGTCGTACTTCAGATCCGCCTGCTCCGCTTCCAGCGCGTCCAGGAAAGTCTGGGCGTCAGCCTCCGATTCGGGCAGCAGGTAGGAAAGGCGGATGCCGTCTTCCTTGGCCTGGCTGATGGCGGAATGGAATATGTCCCGCAGCGCGGTCTTTTCCTGGGATACCGCCCGGGTGATCATGAAACGCGCGTTCTCGGCACCCCCGACGGAGAATTCCCGCGACTTGGCCGGAATGCCAAGCGCCCGGAGGAGGAAGGGCTCCGCCTCGTTGTCGGCGTCGCCGATGAACACGGCGTTGGCCTGGCCGCATAGCCGCAGCGTATTTTCAGACAGCGGCACGCCGTAGGCGCGCATGGCCGCTTCGCCGATCTTGTCGCGCACGATGGAAAAGGTGTGGCCGAAAGCCACGGAAACATCCGTCAGCACCTCTTCCGCGATACTGCAGAGCCGTTCACCGACCGGACTGCCGGGGAGCAAGACGATTTTTGCGTGCATGATCTATCCTCCTGAGTATGATGGCTAATGCCGGATTCATCAAAAAGTATCAGTGCCAGGGGTCAGTCGGCGGGGGCAGCCAGCTGCCAGATCTCCACGCCCGTATCGGGATCGTAGGGCGGGATACGCACCGCTACCAGCTCCTGCCGGGAGGTCGGCACGTTTTTGCCCACATAGTCGGCGCGGATCGGCAGTTCCCGGTGGCCGCGGTCGATCAGGATGGCCAACTGGATGCGCTCGGGACGGCCCAGCGAGAACACGGCTTCGA
>JBGUIY010000207.1:0-6027 GCA_045113475.1 Christensenellales bacterium
TTTGACGGGGCGTTCGGGGGCGTCCACATCCTGCCCTTCTTCCCTTCCTCGGGCGACCGCGGCTTTTCCCCGATCACCTACCGGGAGGTGGATCCCGCCTTCGGCACCTGGGAGGATGTGGACCGGCTCGGGAAGCGCTACTACCTGATGTTCGACTACATGATCAACCACATCTCCGTGCGCAGCCCGGAGTACCAGGACTTCCTGAAGAACAAGGACGCTTCCCGCTACCGTGACTTCTTCATCCGCTTCAAGGATTTCTGGAAAAACGGAGAGCCGACCAAGGAGGAAGATGAAGCCATCTACCGCCGGCGGATCGGCAAGGGGACGTATATCATCGCCAATTTCGCGGACGGGACCAGCGAAAAGGTCTGGTGCACCTTCTCGGACGAGCAGGTGGACATCAACTGCCAGCGCTCCGAGGAAGCCAAGCGGTTCCTGAAGGATAACCTTGCCTTCCTGTCGGAGCACGGCTGCAGCCTGATCCGCCTGGACGCTTTCGCCTACGCGACGAAAAAAGCCGGCACCAACTGTTTCTTTGTGGAGCCGGACGTCTGGCAGCTGATGGCGGAATCCCGGGACGCGGCCAGCGCGGCGGGCGTGGATATCCTGCCCGAGATCCACGAGAATTATTTCATCCAGATGAAGCTGTCGGAAAAAGGGTATTACGTTTACGACTTTCAGCTGCCGATGCTGCTGCTGAACGCCCTCTTTACCGGCAAGACCCGGTACCTCAAGAACTGGCTGAAGATCTGCTCCCCGCACCAGTTCACGACGCTGGACACGCACGACGGCATCGGTGTCGTGGACGTCCGCTACCTGATGCCGGACGAAGAGGTTCAGGACACGAAGATGAAGGTCTACGAGATGAACCCGGGCGTGGCGAAGATCTTCACCGAGCTCAGGGGTCCTCTGGAAAAGAGCTTCAACACCTATCAGATCAACTGTTCCTATTATTCCGCCGTCGGGGAATCCGACGAGCGGTATCTGCTCACCCGCGCGGTGCAGATGTTCGCGCCGGGGATCCCGCAGATCCACTACCAGGGCCTGCTGGCAGGCAAAAACGACTTCGAGCTGTTTGAGAAGACTCAGCAGCCCCGGGACGTGAACCGCCACAACTACACCCTGGAGGAGATCGCCTCAGAGGTCAGGCGCCCGGTGGTGCAGAAGCTGCTGGAGCTGCTGCGATTCCGGAATACGCATCCGGCCTTTGGCGGCAGTTTTGCCCTGAAGGACTGCGGCGAAAACGAGTTGGTGATCCGCCGCGAATACGGGGACGCCTGGGCGGAGCTGCGGGCAGACTTTACCAACATGACCTACGAGATCAGCTGCTCATAACCCGAAGAAGGTCAGGGCTTCCTGGATCGCCAGGTCCCAGAAACGCCACTCGTGCCCGTAGCCCGGCAGGGTGTACCAGTGGGCGTCCAGGCCGATATCGGCGCAGTGCGCCCTGAATTTCCGAAAAGCCTCATATACCATGCTGTCAGCTTCCCCGCATGCGAACATCAGGCGGGGAAGCTTTCCTGTATGCGTCAGGCGGTCGATGACGGGCAGCACGTTTTCGTTGGAATTCCGGAATGCGTCGACGCCGCCCGCGTTGAGCAGGGTGTTTTTCATCCGCGGGGCTTCTGTATCCAGCTGATACGCGGGCCCGCCGGGCCGCATCTCCGCCATGTCCACCGGCGCGGCGGACAACACGGCCGCCGCGGCAAACCGTTCGGGATGGCTGACGGCATACTTGATCGTGCCCCGTCCGCCCATGGACAGGCCGGCGATGAAGTTGTCCTCCCGCTTATCTGAGATGGGCAGCCAGCCGTACACCATCGGCATGAGTTCCTCCGTCAGGTAGTCGAACATCCTGAAGCCCAGCATCGTCTGCTCCCAGTTGGAGTAGTTCGAGTTCAGAGCCGGAGGCATGACGACCGCCAGGTTTTTCTCTGCTGCGTACAGTTCGATGTTGCTCTTGCGCACCCAGTCGGTCTGGTCGCCGTAGGTGCCATGCAGCAGCCACAGGACTTTGTATTTTTTTCCGGAACCGTAAAAGGCTTCCGGACTCACCTCATGCGGTTTGTCCGGCAGGATGACATATACCTCATGGTTATTGGCCAGGTACTGGCTTTCAAAATTGACTCTGAGCAGCGCCATGATCCGTCTCCTTCCTCAATGTTGAAATCAGTGAAGCAGAAAGTCCGTGAGTCGTTTCGCGTTTGTATTCAGCACCAGGGATTCCGGGAAGGAAAGGCTTTCCAGCATCGCCCGGGCAAGGGCAAAGCTGCCGACCGCGCTGGGATCGTGGGCGTCGGAGCTGACGATGACCGGAACTTCATACTGCATGCACAGCGCCAGCATCGTCCGGTAATTCCGGACGCAGTTCAGACGCTGGTCTTCCTTGCCCAGGGAGCTGTTGTTCAGTTCCAGGGCGGTGCCGGTCTCCCGGGCGGCGCGGACCAGCGCCTCGTAGTCCAGCGGGGTGTGGTCGTCGTCGGGATGGGATACAAATTTGACCTTCGGATGCCGCATGCAGGAGGCGATGTTTTCCGTGTTCCTTGTCCGGCCTTCGTCCTGATAGCAGAGGGAATGGATGCCCGCGATGGCGTAGTCGAGCTTGCTGATAAAGCGCTCTTCCAGGGAGAGCGTGCCGTCGTTCAGCACGTTGATCTCGCATCCGTGCATAATGCGGACCCCGTAAATCGTCCGCGGGATGACCTGAAGGTTCATGTAGTAGAAAGGGTCTACCGTGCCCGGGATGCCCGGCGCATGCTCGGTCAGGCCCAGGATCTCAAGCTTTTTCTCCGAAGCGGCCTGCGCCATCTCACGGATGGTGCCATAGGCGTGGCCGCTGGCGATCGTGTGCGTATGTACGTCTGCGATGATATGATACATTTAAAAGCTCCTTGGATGAAAAGACGGTTCATGGAACAGAAGGCGGGCTCGGCCGCATCAGGAGGCGCGGCATGGACCGGTTTATCGGAATGCGCAGCCTTCATAAGGCCGCAGCAGGATGCGGCCGCTTTCATGCCGCGGGGCGTCTTCATAGCTGCCTATCACGAATCTTCCGCCGCCGAATGGGACCTCCCGCGGCTGATCGGTATAATTGCAGAATACGGTGATTTTGTCCGGGCCAAGGGTCCGTTCATAGGCGATGACGCCTTCCTCGCTGGGGAGGATGAAGCGGATATCGCCGTCAGAAATGGCTTTCTCCTGCTTGCGCAGGCGGATCAGGCGCTTGTAATAGCTGAGGACGGAGGTTTCGTCCTGCTCCTCGGCCTCGGCGCTGATGCGCTCATGCCCCTCGGGGAGGCCGATCCAGGGCGTGCCTGACGTGAACCCCGCAGCCGGGCTGCCGTCCCACTGCATGGGCGTGCGGCTGTTGTCCCGGGAGCGGGCCTGCAGGATGGCGAGGGCTTCCTGCGCGCTCAGCCCGCCCTCCGTCAGGATGCGGAAATAGTTGATGCTCTCCACGTCGCGGTACTGGCTGATACTGTCGAAACAGGGGTTGGTCATGCCCAGCTCCTCGCCCTGGTAGATATAGGGCGTGCCTCGCATCAGGTGGATGCTGGTGGCCAGCATCTTCGCGGATTCCTTCCAGTACCGTCTGTCGTCGCCCAGGCGGGATACGGCACGGGGCTGGTCGTGGTTGCACCAGAAGACGGCGCTCCAGCCGCCGCCCTCGGCCATGCCTTCCTGCCAGGTCCTGAAGATGCTGCGCAGCTGCGCCAGGTCCGGGGGCTGCAGCTCCCACTTCTGCCCGTTTTTGTAGTCGATCTTCAGGTGATGGAAGTTGAAAACCATGGATAGCTCATGGTTTTCAGGTTTCGTGTAACCGATACAGGGTTCGAGGGAGGTGGAGCTCATTTCACCGACGGTGATCAGATCGTCCATGCCGGTGTCCCGTACCAGTTCCCGCAGGTATTCGTGCATCCGCGGGCCGTCCGTATACATGCGGCGGCCGTCGCCCAGGTCGTCGTCCAGGAATTCGTCAGGCTTGGAAATCAGGTTCACCACGTCGAAGCGGAAGCCCCGGACGCCTTTCGCTTTCCAGAAGCGGATCACGTTTTTCAGCTCTTCGCGGACCTCGGGGTTCTTCCAGTTCAGGTCCGCCTGGCTCACGTCGAACAGGTGCAGGTACCATTTCTTCAGTTCCGGCACGTATTCCCACGCGCTGCCGCCGAACTTGGACTGCCAGTTGGTGGGCGGCCGGTCCGGCGCGCCGTCCCGGAAGATATAGTACGCCTGGTAGCGGGGGTCGCCCCGCAGGGCGCGCTGGAACCAGGCGTGGGCCGTGGAGGTATGGTTGAACACCATGTCCAGCATCAGGCCGATGCCGCGGGCGTTGGCCTGCGAAATCAGCTCTTCGGCGTCCGCCATGGTGCCGAACACCGGATCGACGCTGCAGTAATCCGCCACGTCATAGCCGTTGTCCCGCTGGGGAGAGACGAAGAACGGCGTCAGCCAGAGATAATCCACCCCCAGGGCTTTCAGGTAATCCAGCTTGCCGGTGATGCCCGGGAGATCGCCGATCCCGTCCCCGTTGCTGTCGCAGAAAGAGCGGGGATAGATCTGATATACAACCTGCTGTCGGAACTGCGCCATGGCGGTGACCTCCTGTATATGGTTCTGATCGATGGGATGAGTGATCATTCAGTGCGTTCCTGCTGATCGGGGGACGGTGCTTCTTCTTCCGTCAGCACGCCGAAATGGTCGGACACGACGGGCCGGAAGTCCCCGTTGAAGACGACCCGGGAGCGCAGAGTCCGCCCCTGCTGTCCCGCGAGGCAGTAATCCAGGCGGAAGCCGCTGACCTCCGCCTGGCGCCAGCCGTCGATCTGTCCGGGAACGGTCACGCCGGCGTCCCGGACTTCCGCCCGGGCATAGCAGTCCTGCCACCCGTCCGCGAGCATCAGGTCATAGCCCTGGCCGTGTACATGGGCGGGGCTGTTGAAATCGCCCAGCAGCCAGCAGGGCCCTCCCAGGCTCCGGGCGAAGGCGCTGAGCCTCTCCCACTGGCCGGGAAAGGGGTCTCGTGGGTCGTCCCACCAGCCCAGGTGCGCGGACACGAACCAGCCCTGCCGGTTCCGTATGGCCAGGGCCTTGCGGCGGAGGCTCACGCCTTCTGCGGACAGGTCCCGGCTGCGCACTTCCAGGATCGGGAGCCTGCTCAGGATGGCGACGCCCTCCGCCCAGGTCCGGTAGCCGATGTGGACGAAGGCCCAGCTCCACTGATAACCCGGCGCGAGTTCGGAAAGGCGCAGCGCCCAGTTGTCCCCGGCGATGGCGTCGCCGGCGGAAACGAAGCCGCTTTCCTTCAGGCGGCTTCCGGACGCGGGAACGCCGCCCTCCTTCTGGTTGACCTCCTGAAGGGCCGCCACGTCCGGCTGTTCCTCCCGCAGGGCCTCTGCGACATGACGAAGGCAGGAGACGTTGTCCGCCTCCTGCCAGCTGTGGGTATTCAGGGTCAGTAAGGTGAGCTTATCCTTTGACCGCGCCATTGGTCAGGCCTCCGATGATTTGCTTCTGCATGAAGCAATACAGCACGATGATGGGCAGCGACGCCACCACCAGGCATGAGAAGGCGAGGTTGTAATCCACGTTGAACTCGCTCTGGAAGTTGTACTGGAACAGGGTCAGCGTCCACATCCGGTTGGAGCGGTTCAGGCACAGCAGGGGCAGCATATAGTCGTTCCAGATCGCCAGGCCTTCGCGGATCATCACGGTCGCCAGGATGGGCTTCATCAGAGGCAGGATGATCTGGTAGAAGGTCTGCAGCGTAGTCGCGCCGTCGATGTAGGCCGCTTCCTCCAGGGCGGGGGAGACGCTGGCCAGGTAGCCCACGTACAGGAACATGCTTTCGCAGGTGGCGTGCGCCAGGTACAGCAGCACCATGCCGGTGGGGTTCATCATGTTGAGGGCGCTCAGCAGTTTGACCAGCGGCATCATGCGCACCTGGAAGGGCAGGAAGATGCCCAGCAGGAAGAAGAAATACAGGCCCTTGAAGATCTTGCTGCCATGGAACATGCCGCGGCTCAG
>JBGUIY010000208.1:0-4200 GCA_045113475.1 Christensenellales bacterium
GAGCCACACCTGTAAAAAGAAAAACGAGAAAAAGGATCCCCTGGAGCAATACGTGATCGATCAGACGCTCCGCTATATCCTGGATCCTGCCCGCGCCGCGGATATCGCCCGCGCCGTGGTCATCGAATACAATAAGGATTTCGACGGCGGCCGGATAGCCGCCCTGGAGCGCCGGATCTCCAAGCTCGACCAGGATCTTGAGCGCCTGGTGGACAGCCTGCTGGATCTCCCCGCCTCCGCCCGTTCGCGCATCTCCGCCCGCATGGAACAGCTGGAGCTGCAGAAATCCGACCTTGAAACCGACCTTGCCAAGCTCCGCGTGGCCTCCGGGATCCGGATCAGCGAGGATCAGGTGATGGCCTGGCTGGCCACCTTCCGCAGCGGCTCCGCCGACGATCCCGCTTTCGCCCAGCGCCTGATCGACTATTTCGTCAATTCCGTCTACGTCTACGATGACCGGCTCGTCATCTTCTACAACACCAGCGCCAGCCTCGCCTCCCGTCCCGCTCCCACGGGTTCGGATTTGGAGGGCCATGGCCTGCCAGACACTCCCTGAAAACCCGGTGTTTTCAGGGAGTGTTTTTTGCTGCACGGAAACAGGGAAGCCGCTCTTCCCGTTCATGGAGGACGAATTCCACGCTTTCCGCGCTGTTTCTTCATTCTCTGCTTGCCAATCCATTATAATTGTAGTAATATTATTATTCGACGTCAGAAAGTGGCGTTGGTACAATCAAAACGGAGGAATGAAGCATGTCCAGCACAGTTGAACAGATTTCCGGCAATCAAGTCCGAATTCACTTTGATATTCCGGCAGAAACCTACGACGCCGCCATCCAGAAGGCTTATCTGAAAATGCGCGGCAAGATCCGCGTGCCCGGATTCCGTCCCGGCAAGGCCCCGCGCAAGGTCATCGAGAATATGTACGGCGCGGACGTTTTCTATGAGGACGCCTTCAACGACGTCGCCCAGGAGCAGTATGACGCCGCCATCGAGGAGCACGACATCTTCCCCGTGGATCAGCCCACCGTGGACAACGTGGAGCAGATGAAGGCCGGCGAAGACCTGAAGTTCTCCATCACCGTGTATGTGAAGCCCGAAGTCATCCTGGGCGATTACGAAGGCCTGAAGGTGACCCGCTACGTGCACACCGTCACCGACGAGGAGATCGACCGCCGCATTCAGCAGGACGTGGACAAGGCGACCACCGCTGAAGACGTGGAAGGCCGTCCCGTTCAGGAGGGCGACACCGTGAAGCTGAACTATTCCGGTTCCGTAGACGGCGTCAAGTTCGAAGGCGGCACCGCCGAGAACCAGACCCTGGAGATCGGCAGCCACGCTTTCATCCCCGGCTTCGAAGAACAGCTGGTGGGCATGAACATCGGCGACGAGAAGACCATCCAGGTCACCTTCCCCGAGAAGTATCACTCCGAAGAGCTGGCCGGCAAGAACGCGGACTTCGAAGTCAAGATCCTGGGCATCCAGCAGTCTGTGAAGCCCGAACTGGACGATGACTTCGCCGCCGACGTTTCCGACTACACCACCTTCGAGGAATACAAGGCCGCCATCGTGAAGGAGCTGCAGGAAGCTGCCGACAACAATACCCGCGTCCGCCTTGAAAACGACCTGATCCAGCAGGCCACCGACGCCGCGGACTGCGACATCCCCGACGCCATGGTCAACCGCCAGCTGGAAGCCATGAAGCAGCGCCTCAAGTACAACATGATGTACCAGGGCCTGCGCTTTGAGGATTACCTCAAGTACACCGGCCAGACCGAGGCTGACGTGGACGAGCAGAACCGTCCCCAGGCCCTGAACGAGGTCAAGACCGACCTGGTCATCGAAGCCATCGTGGCCAAGGAACAGCCCGAAGTCACCGACGCCGACGTGGAAAAGCAGACCGAAGAACGCGCGAAGCGCTACGGCCGCACCGTGGAGGAATACCGCGAGAAGCTGAGCGAGCGCGAGATGGAAAGCATCCGCGAGGAAGTCAAGATCCGCAAGGTGCTGGACAAGATGATCGACACCGCCGTCATCGAGGACAAGGACGACAAGGACCAGGTGAACCTGAACCAGGTGGCCGACGACGTGATGCAGGTGGTCGACGACATCGAAGCCGCTGAAGGCGGGCAGAAAGAAGACCAGGAGTAAGGAGCCCTTATGTCAATACCCTATGTAATAGAAGAAACCGGCCGCGGCGAGCGCGGGTTTGACATCTATTCCCGTCTGCTGCGCGACCGTATCATCTTCCTGGGCAGCGCCATCGACGATAACGTGGCCAACGTGGTCGTCGCCCAGCTGCTCTTCCTCGAACGCGAGAACCCGGATGCTGACATTTCGCTGTACATCAACAGCCCGGGCGGCTCTGTGACCGCCGGCATGGCGATCTACGACACCATGAACTACGTGCGCTGCCCCGTGCGCACCGTGTGCGTGGGCCTGGCGGCCTCCATGGGTGCCTTCCTGCTGATGGCCGGCGAAAAGGGCAAGCGCATGGCGCTGCCCAACAGCGAGATCATGATCCACCAGCCCTCCGGCGGCGCGCAGGGCCAGGCCACCGACGTGCGCATCCAGGCCGAATGGCTGCTGAAGACCAAGCAGAAGATGAACCGCCTGATGTCCGAGATGACCGGCAAACCCATCGAACAGCTGGAGCTGGACGTGGAGCGGGATCACTTCATGAACGCGCAGGAAGCGCTGGAATACGGCATCATCGACGAGATCTTTCAGCCTCAGGCGAAGGTGAAGACGAATGGCTAACGATATCCTCAAGGAGCGCAAGCCCCGCTGCGCGTTCTGCGGCAAGAGCCAGGACCAGGTGCGGCGGCTGGTAGTCGGCCCCAACGTATATATCTGCGACCAGTGCATCGAACTCTGCCGCGAGATCATTTCCGACGATCTGGATCTCGGCGCGAACGGCGACGGCTCCTATGTCCCCACCCCCATGGAGATGAAGGGCGTACTGGACGAGTACGTGATCGGCCAGGACAAGGCCAAGAAGGCGCTGTGCGTGGCCGTGTACAACCACTATAAGCGCATCAACGCGCCCCAGGGCCGCAGCGACGTGGAACTGCAGAAGTCCAACGTGCTGATGGTCGGCCCCACCGGCTGCGGCAAGACCTACCTTGCCCAGTCCCTGGCCCGCATCCTGAACGTGCCCTTCGCCATCGCCGACGCCACCACCCTGACCGAAGCGGGCTACGTGGGCGAGGACGTGGAAAACATCCTGCTGCGCATGATCCAGGCCGCCAACGGCGATATCAAGGCGGCCCAGCGCGGCATCGTCTACATCGACGAGATCGACAAGATCGCGAAGAAGAGCGAGAACGTGTCCATCACCCGCGACGTCAGCGGCGAGGGCGTGCAGCAGGCGCTGCTGAAGATCCTCGAGGGCACCGTCGCCAGCGTTCCCCCGCAGGGCGGCCGTAAGCACCCCCAGCAGGAGTTCATCAAGATCGACACCACCAACATCCTCTTCATCTGCGGCGGCGCCTTCGACGGCCTGGCCCAGATCATCGAACGCCGCGTGGGCAAGAAGACCATGGGCTTCGGCGCGAAGATCGAAGGAGACAAGAACGTCCACCTGGGCCAGGTGCTCTCCGAGATGCAGCCCGAGGACCTGCTGAAGTTCGGCCTGATCCCCGAGTTCATCGGCCGTCTGCCGGTGACCGTGAGCTGCGAGTCCCTGGACGAGGCGGCCCTGATCGACATCCTGGTGAAGCCCCGCAATGCGCTGGTCAAGCAGTACCAGCGGCTGCTGAGCCTGGACGGCATCAAGCTGAACTTCGAGAACGAAGCGCTGTCCGCCATCGCCAAAAAAGCGCTGCTGCGGCGCTCCGGCGCCCGCGGCCTCCGCTCCATCATCGAGGACGCCATGATGGACATCATGTTCACCCTGCCCTCCCGGCAGGATGTGAGCGCCTGCACCATCACCAAAGACGTGATCGACAATCACGCGGAGCCGACCCTGACGCTGAAGAAGCCCGCCGAAAAGGAAATCCGCAGCGAGCAGACTTCGCTGCTGACCGAAGGCCCGTCCCAGAAGACCTCTGAGCCCGCCTGAGTTCTTACCATAATATTGGCATTGGAAGAGATCCCATGCCGCCTTCGCAGAGAAGGCCGGGCACGGGATCTCTTTTTTGCCGTTTTTCAGTTCCCGCACGGGCTGAAGCCAAACCGCCTCTTTCAGAAGATGTCCTCCCG
>JBGUIY010000209.1:0-5113 GCA_045113475.1 Christensenellales bacterium
ATACATTCTACAACAAAATGGAGCTTTCTTCCACCTCCTCAGTGGTCGAAAGCTCCGTTTTTGTTGCCGGGGTTGTGCAACAGCCCCTTCGCGTTACAGTACGATCAGTCAGCCAGCCACTTTTCGGCGTTGGCAGCGCTCATGCGCTTGATGGTCTCTTCGGCATAGGGGGATTCTTCGCCGCCGTTGCCGTAGACAAAGAACTTGCCGTCGGGAGTCTTGAAGAGGCACTCTTCATAACCGGCAGCATCGCCGAAATCGCCGACAGTCTTCTTCTTGATGAATTCGGCGGTATCAGTATCGTACTCAACCTTGCAGATGATCTTCTTCATGTTTTCTGTACCCTCACTTTATTTGCGCGACAAAGAGGTTTCGCGCCGTAATAGTCCATGTGGATCGACCACACGGGTGGTATAATAGCACAATTGTGCTCGGAATGCAAGTGTTTTATTACGTTTGTGCCTTTTTTTGGCATTCGGACAGCCATGCGCGCACGTCGATGTCGCAAATGATCCCGTCCAGTCCGGATATATCGCACACGGTGAACAGGAAGGATTTGCCCAGCTTGCTGGAATCACAGAGAAAATACTTCCGCTGCGCGTGCTGCAGCATCAGCCTGCGCTGGTAGGTCTCGTTCTCGGAGAAATCACATACCTTGCCCTCCGGTGAAAAGCCCTGGGAGGAGAAAAACATGCAGTCCGCGTTGATGGATTCGATCATATTCAGCGAGAAATTGCCCACGCATACCAAGGCCTCAGGCACCAGCAGGCCGCCCGTGCAGTATACGGGGATGCGCTTTTCGCACAGCTGCGTGGCGGTCTTCAGGCTGTTGGTGATGACCGTCATATTCTGCCGCTCTTTCAGGTAATTCACCATGCACAGCACCGTGGAGGAGCCGTCCATGAACACGGTGTCGCCGTCGCCGATCAGGCGGACCGCTTCCTCTGCGATGCGGTTTTTGACGGAACTCAGGTTCTGCTCCCGGATGACCAGCGGCACGGACATGTTTTCGGTGACCCGCAGGCTGACGCCGCCGTAGCTGCGGACGATGAGGCCGAGCTCCTCCATTTTCCGCAGATCGCGGCGGAGCGTCACCTCGCTGGCGTAAACGTGCTCCGCCAGATAGTGCACGGTCACATGCTTCTTTTCCTGGAGGATATGCAGGATGGCGTCCATGCGTTCACTCTTGAACATTTTATCAGCTCCTTGAGCGGCAGACTGGCAGATGGGGACCTGGAATGATCATTTCAGATTATACATGATCAAAATGAACATTGCAATGATTATTTATCAAATGAACGGTCACAGATTGACATGAAATCAAAGACACGATATAATGATAGCGAAATAAGCTCATGAACTATTTTATGTTTTGTCAGGAAACTCTTTGACCGGATGTGATATTTCTGCTGCCTGCGGGCATCCGGCCAGCGCAAGAAATGCACACAGCTATTATAATCAACCTCAGGAAAGGCGGATGATACTCTTTGAGCATTATTACGATCGTCGGTTCTGGTATGATGGGCAGCGCTATCGGCATCCCCGCAGCGCACAACGGGCATGAGGTGCGCATGGTCGGCACGCCCCTCGACCGCGAGATCATCGACCACGCGAGAGCGACCGGCTGGCACCTGACCATGAAGCGCAAACTGCCGGACAGCTACAAGTACTATCAGTTTGAGGAGATGGGGGAAGCGCTCAAAGGTGCGGACCTCCTGGTGGGCGGCGTCAGTTCCTTCGGCGTGGACTGGTTCTGCGAAAATGTGCTCAAAGTGATCGATCCGGAGCTTCCGGTCCTGACCGTCACCAAGGGCATGATGGACGACGAGGACGGCAACCTGCACGTATATCCGGAACTGTTTGAGAAGCAGTCCGGCAGCCGTGGGCTGAAGCTGAACGCTGTGGGCGGCCCCTGCACCAGCTACGAGCTGGCCGACCTGGACGACTCAGAGGTCGCCTTCTGCGGCAAGGATATAGGTCTGCTGCGCTGGATAAAATCCCTGTTCGAAACCAGCTACTATCATATCAGCATTTCCAACGACGTGGTGGGCGTGGAGGCCGCGGTGGCCATGAAGAACGCCTATGCCCTCGGCGTCACCCTGGCGGTGGGCCTGGCTGAAAAGCGGGATGGCAAGATCGGCGCCCTGCACTATAACAGCCAGGCTGCCCTGTTCGGACAGGCCAGCAAGGAAATGAAGCGTCTGCTGGAGTACATGGGCGCGCGGGAAGAAAGCCTGATGCTGGGCATCGGCGACCTGTACGTGACCGTATACGGCGGCCGCACCCGCAAGATCGGCACGCTGCTGGGCCGCGGGCTCTCCTTTGACGAGGCGATGGCCGAACTGCAGGGCGTCACCCTGGAATCCATCGTGATCGCCACCCGCTCCGCCCGCGCGGTGCAGAAGAAGATCGACCAGGGCGTGCTGAAGGCGGAGGACTTCCCGCTGCTCAGGCACATCTATGAGATCATCGTGGAGAAGAAGCCCGTCAACGTGCCCTGGACGGCGTTTGAAATCGAATCCATCGGCTGAGCGGTTCGGAAAGGGGGAATCATTCACTCAACCGCTCCCGATCAGATAACGTTATGATCATATTATAAGGAGGAACACCCAATGAAGAAACTGTTTGCGATCCTGCTGGCGATGATGATGGTGCTCTCCATGGCGAGTTTCGCGATGGCGGACGAACCCATCGAAATCACGATCTGGCACAGCTGGGGCTCCGGCGCCAACAACGAGGCCATGGAAGAACTGGTATCCCGCTTCAACAAGGCCTGCCAACAGCGGTATTATCCGAACCGCGGCTTGTGATCGTGCATGGCCTAATCGGATTGGTCATCGAAAGATGACGGAAAGAGCCGGCGGCTGGACACCGGCTCTTTTTTCAATAAAAAAAGTCCCCGCCGGATCTGGCGGGGATTATTGATTATTATTGATTATTCTTCCGGTTCGGGAGGATGTTCTTCCGGTTCGTCGGCTGGATCTTCCGTTTTTTCGACGGGATCATCCAGCACCAGATAATTCTCCGGGAGCGAATAGACGGCGCTCTCGATGGCTGCGCGGAGCACTTCCAGATTGACGTCGAAGCCGGCGGCGATCAGGACGTCGCGGGCATATTCCAGCTTTTTGTCGCCTTCGCCGTTTTTATAGAGCTGTTCCGCAGCCATGACGGCGATCTTCGCGGCGACGAACAGATTCTGCTGCTGTCGCTCCGTTGTCCTGGATTTGATCCATGGGATCAGCTTATAGGTAACGAGAGCGGCCAGGAGAGCGATGATAGCCTGGAAAATGGGTGTCAGATCGATCATGGTGAATCTCCTTTCATTTCTTCGGCGGGTTGGTGGGCAGCGCCTTAAATTTATCGTGGATGTCTGTCATGACGCCATTGCCGCCCAGGGCGTGATATTGCTGATAGCAGTTTTCAAATGATTCGCGGACGTAAATCGGAGCGTATCCCTGTTCGGAGTATCGGCTGTAATTGTCGATCATCCGGTCGCGGAGGAGCGCCTGGACGCCCAGCTCGATGGCCTCGTTTTTCTTGACCGTTTCCTTGACCCTGGTGTTGATCTTTTTGACCACGTAGCCGATGACGGCGACAACGACGCCGAAGAGCCACTCGATCCAATACTTTGCAATCCATTCTGGCATGATGATCATCTCCCTTTTTTGTGTTTGATGTATTCGTTTTTGTGTTTTTTCTGACCGGCCAGACGGGCGCCGGTGACGCAGCTCTCCACCAGTCGGGCCTCGTTGTATCGTTTGCGCTCCGCGTCAAATGCGAGATAGCGCTCACAGGCCGCGTGGCAGTTGGGCGTCACCGTGCGATCCGGACAGCCTTTGCACGGCGAAGATCTCATTTCATGGCCGCCTCGATGACGGAGAGCGCCTGGCGGAGCGCGTCGCGGATCGCCATGGCGTCGGCGCGTGAGATCCGGACGGTGTCGTCTGGCGGATCCTGCCTGTCGTCGTCCTCCGGGATCTCCGGCGCGTCCGGATCCGCGGAGCGGGCCGCCAGCAGCTCCAGCGTCTGCGGGCCGGCGATGCCGTCCACCGTGAGATTGAAATCCGCCTGGAGCCGTTTCACGGCGGCCTCCGTTTTCGCGCCGAAGATGCCGTCCGCGGTACCGGCGTTATAACCGAGCTGGTTGAGCATCTCCTGGAGTGCCCGGACGTCCTCGCCCTGGGCGCCTTTTTTGAGTGTCCTCATGAATTTCCCCCCTTCCGCGTGCGCTTTTTTGATCTCTTCTGCGGTGTACAGGCCCAGCGGGATCGCGTAATGCGTCCAGGCCCGCTCCCCGCCGACGTGATCCTCCTTGACCTCGCCGGAGCAGTGGATGATCCGGCCGCCGCCCAGATGGAGGCCGACGTGCTGCCATTTCCCCGATTTTTTGATGAATACGGCGGCGATCAGGTCGGGCATGGCGGCGATGTCGCCCTTCTCCACCCAGTTGGATCCGCTCCACTGGGTGCCGACGGCCTGGCCGGAGATCTCTATGCCAACGGCCTTGAGCACGTAGTGGACGAATCCGCGGCAGTCAAACGCCAGTTTTCCCTGATATTTGCAGCCGGCACAGCTGCTTTTCGGGTTCGACGGCCGGAGCACCTGGCAGCGCTTGAAGGTGATGGCGGCCTGGCTGGGCCGGAGGGCGGCGTATTTTTTCCGCAGCTTGGTGGTGCAGGTGGCCCCCCATGCGCCGTAAACGTAAGGACAGCCGAGGAGATCCCCGGCTGTCTGGATGATGATATCCTGTTTTTCTGGCATATGATCCTCACGCATATTTACGATAATCGTTTTTGAGATCGGATTTGTCCAGGACGACGTATTGCATGGTGGTGTCGAGCTTGTCGTGGCCCAGGATGGCGGCCACCTCCTGGATGGGCATTCCGTGGCGGATCAGCGACGGCACCATCATCCAGATCCGCCAGGGCAAGCCGATCACCACGAAAACCATCGACGTGATCTGCGAGCTGGCCGGCTGCCAGCCTGGCGACCTGATCAGCTACAAACCGGGAAAAAAGGAGGCGTGAACCTCCTTTTTTCGTGGGCCTGATTTCCCTTTACACGCGTGTAAGTTCCATTTGCACGCGTGTAACAATAGTTACTTATTGTTTCC
>JBGUIY010000210.1:0-22277 GCA_045113475.1 Christensenellales bacterium
GCAGGGTCGCCAGGCCATGGGCCGGTGAGAGAAGACCCGAGCGCAGGAAATCCTCGCCCGACCATTTTCGGGCATCGATCATCATGCGGGACAGATCCCGGGCATCAGTGGCGTTATAGCTGCCCTGGTGTTCGTTGGAGCGCTTTTCTGTCGATCGTTCAGTGCCGGGGAGATCGATGAAACCGAGCATGTGCAGCTGCATATGGTTTTCCTCGGCCGAGTAATACCAGGCAGCCAGGCTGCTGCCCTTCGAATAATCCGCCGTAGTCTCCCCTGCGTACCGGCAGAGGGCTGCATCCCCGGTGGCGTCCACGAATCCATCGGCAGGATATACGCTCCGGCCGTCCATGTTTTCTACGATCACCGCTTCCAGCCGTCCATCCTGTTTTACAGCCCCGCAGACGATACTGCCAAACAGGATCCCTATCCCTTCCGACTGGAGCAGCTGCTCGGCTGACGCAGCAAACAGTCCGGCATTGAACTGGCAGCGGAAGCGAGCTTTCCTGCGCTGCTCCGCATCGCCGCCAGACTGCCAGGCATCGGGGATGGGAACCTCCGCGCCGTGTGAGACGGACAGTCTGAGCAGCTCCTCCGCGATGCCGAATGACACCTGATGCCCCCGGCCGTCACACAGCGGCAGGTAGATAGTGATCAGGCCAAGGGTTGCCAGCCCGCCCAGGGTGAACTCCCGTTCGATGAGCAGTACGCGCTCCGCACCGGCACGGCGGGCGGACAGCGCTGCCGCGATGCCAGCGATGCCGCCGCCTGCCACGATCACGTCCGAGCGCCCGTGGACCGGGAGTTCCCGGGCAGGCTCAAGATATGTGCCGGTCATGAGATCACATCTTCTTGACCATGTTCTCTACAGCGGATACCCAGGCGTGGGCGGGATCGTTGGTGCGGCAGAAGCCCTGGTGATCGCCAGCCATCAGCCACAGGAAATAAGTGTTGTAGCCCGGGGCGGACACCGTAGTGTGATAGCCGAAGGGGAATTCCACCAGCTCGTCGTTCTTCACACGGTAAGCCTCGTCCACGGAGCCGTCCGCGGTGTACAGGCACTGTACGCCGAAGCCCTGCTGGGGATCGAACAGGAAATAGTAGATCTCCTCCGCCACACACTCGGCGGGCATATTGTCGATGTCGTGCTTGTGAGGGGGGAAGCCGGCCCAGTTACCCGGCGTCACATAGGCTTCGCCAATGGTCAGCTTTTTCGCGTTGGTGGTGCCGTCCACGATGAAGGAGGTGTCCCGCTCCCAGGGCTTGACGCCCAGGCGGCTGATGCGTACGTCCGCCTGGCGGATGGCCTGGGGCTCGGTATCCACATCGATGGGCGTGCCGCATACGGCAATTTTGACCTTGAACTCGCTGCGGATCTCGACCTTCGTACGGCGTCCGGCATAGAAGCACTCGGCTTTGGGATTGGCAAACACGTTGGTGCGCACACCCAGCTTGCCGTAATCCTTGCCATTGGCGGTAAAGCAGGCCGTGCCGCCCAGGATGACGAAAGCGACCTCACGCTCACCCGTCTCATAGACCTGCCAGCCATTGTAACCCAGTTCGATAATGCCGAATTCCAGGTTCTTCAGACTGCATTTGCCGATCTCGCACAGCGGCGTAAATCCTTCCTTTGGGGTATAGGTCTTTTTGTAATTCATATGACAGCCTTCCTTTCCGAAATGGTTTTGATGAAATATTCAGCGGTTTCCCGCCAATCAGCGATGATGCCGTAGTCCGCCGCGCGGAAGATCGGCGCGTGCCGGTCGGTGTTGACGGCAACGACCGTATTTGCGGCGTTCATGCCGGCGATGTGCTGTACAGCGCCGCTGACGCCGAAAGCGAGGTACAGGCGCGGGCGCACTGTGACACCGGTCTGGCCGATCTGGTGCGCGTAGGGGATCCAGCCCGCGTCCACGGCGCTGCGCGTCGCGCCGACAGCGCCGCCCAGCAGCGAGGCAAGGCGGGACAGGATCCGGAAGCCTTCGGGACCGCCGATGCCCTTGCCGCCGGCCACGATGACTTCCGCGCTTTGCAGGGATATACCGTCTCCGGAACTCATACACTCAAGCAAGTTCAGCAGCGGCGCAGGCACAGGGATGTCTGCCGGCTGCACAGCCGCGCCTGTGGGGAACTCGCCCGGTTCCGGTACCGGGAACACACCGGGCCGGACGCTGGCCATCTGGGGCCGTTTCCCGGGACAGAGGATATCCGCAATCAGGTTGCTGCCGTAGGCAGGACGCGTCTGCTTCAGCAGGCCTTCCTGCGTCAGTGCGAGCCCGGTGCAGTCTGCCGTCAGGCCCGTACCCAGTTTGGCCGCCGTCCAGGCGGAGAGGAAACGTCCCCGCACAGTCGCCGGAAAAAGGGCGATATCCGGCCTGATTGCTTCGAGGAGGACGGCGATCCGGCTGCCCTGCCCGCAGTCGTCTTCGACCGGGGGCAGGATCAGCGCTTCATCTGCGCCGCAACGGTCGGCCTTTTCGGCGTCCGTGTCCTCCAACACGGCGATTACCCGGGCCTCCGGGGCCATGCGCCGCGCCTGTGCGATGAGGGCCAGCCCTGTATCACGGCCCGCTTCGCAATATACCGCGATCTTCATGTGAAGGCCTCCGGATACTGCCCGGCAAGCTGTTCCAGGCACTGAGCGGCTTCCAGATACCGGCAGGGCCGGACGCCCTGCGTGCGGGCTTCCACACGAATGACGCGGGTCGGGGAAGCCTTGATGCCGCAGGCTTCCGGGGAAAGTCCAAGTGCTTCAGGAGCGAGTTTCCGTACATCCGCTTTCTGCGCCCGGCGCAGCCCAATGAGGGTGGGAAGGCGTAAGGGATAACTCCACTCGCAGAATGTCACGAGAGCGGGATAGCTGCATGACCAGGTCTTGACGCCGTCTTCGTTCAGCTGTTCGACTGTCAGCGTTTCCCCGGCATCTGCGTGTATCGCGTTCACAACGCAGGGAATATTGAGCATGGAAGCGAGCATTGGCCCCACCTGGCCGGTCTCGCCGTCGGCAGCGCGGCGTCCGCAGACGATCAGGTCCGCGCCGCCCAGCACCATCACCGCAGCGGCCAGGCATCGGGAAGTGATCAGGGTATCCGCCCCAGCGAAGCGCGGGTCAGTCAGCAGCGCGGCTTTATCCGCGCCCCGGGCAAGGGCTTCGCGAAGGGTGCTCTCCGCCCGGGCCGGTCCCATGCTGACGGCCGTGACGATGCTGCCCTTTGAATCACGGACGCGCAGCGCCCATTCCAGCGCGGATTCATCCGCTGGGTTCATGACCTGGGCCACAAAATCCCGCTCCAGGGTATAATCGTCCCTGAGCCGCACTTCCAGGCTGTCCGGCACCTGTTTGACGCATACGATGATCCTCATGCCGCACCTCTACAGCCGGTGATAGATCGGCGCGAGCGCTGCCTGGATCTGCTTGTACAGCGGAAAGCGTGTTCCGTAGAATTCCGCGCCCTCCGGATCGGGCTCTGTGACGCCGGTCACGCGCACGCACTTGCGCACCGCATCCCGGTGATCCGCAAACGCGCCGACTGCCACGCCGGCCAGCATGGCACTGCCCAGGGAGCTGTCCACGTTCTCTACGGTGCTCAGCGGAATATTGAGCATATCTGCCAGGATCTGCCGCCACAGCGGGGATTTCGCGCCGCCGCCGATGGCCGCAGCCTCGGAGGGTGCGATGCCCAGTTCTTTCAGCACTTCGAAGCAGTCCTTCATGGAATAGGCCACGCCTTCGAGCACCGCGCGGTTGAAATGCGCCTTCGTATGGAATCCTGCCGCACCGGTAAAGCTGGCGCGCAGCTTATCGTCCAGATACGGAGTGATCTCGCCCTGCAGGTAAGGATGGAAGAACAGTCCCTCGCATCCGCGGGCCACCGCAGCAGCCGCGGCGCTCATCTCCTCATAATTCCCGCCGAAAGTGTCCCGGTACCAGCGGTTGCTGGAAGCGCAGGCCTTGGTGGCGGTGCCCGGATACCACAGCCCCTGTACCACATGCCGGTAAGTGACCAGCCGCGGATCGACCACGGCATGATCCGTGATGGGACAGATACGGCCCGCCGTGGCAAGCTTGACAGTTGCCTGGCCAACGGAGACAGCGCCGGAGGCGTAGACCTCCATCACCGTGTCGGTTGCCCCGGCGATGACCGCTGTGTGCGGGTCAAGGCCGGTGTCCGCGAGAGCCCGGGGCGTAAGGGGGGACAGGACGGCCATCGGATCCACGATGGGCGGCATGATCCCGGGATCGATGCCCGCCAGGGCACACAGGCGCTCCGACCAGGTGCTGCTGCGAGCGTCCAGCAGCATGAAGCCCATGGCCTCGATGCTGTCGGTGACATAATCGCCCGTCAGCCGCCAGCGCACATAATCCTTGACGGCCATCACGCGCCTGGTCTTTGTCAGAATTTCCGGTTCGTGTTCCCTGAGCCACATGAGCTGCGGCAGGGTCCACAGGCTGGATACGCCGTTATAGCATTCTTCCGCCAGGCTGGCGCCCAGTTCCTTCTTGAGCCATGCCGCCTGGTCCGTGGCCCGGCTGTCCGTCCAGTAGATGGCCCGGCGGACGGGACGCCCGTCCTCACCTACCAGCACGGCTGTATGAGTGGCTGCATCCAGCGCCAGGGCCGCGATATCCCCTGGCTTCACGCCGGAAACGGACAGCAGCTCACGGATGTTCGCGGCCATCGCGTCGTAGCTGTCGTCGATATCCTGCTCCGCCCAGCCGTTCTGCGGGTAATAGGTCGGGTATTCCCGGCTGGCTGTCGCGTATACGCGCCCGTCATCGCCCAGCAGCGTCGCCTTGGAGGAACTGCCTCCGAAATCTACCCCCACCAGGTATTTCATGTTCCTCACCTCTGGAAACGGCGCGGAGAAATTCCCCGCGCCAGTTTTGTCAATGATATTACAGGTGCCCGTTCAGCAATACGAACAGGTCCGAGTAGGCATAGCCCTCCGGTACCGCCGCAGCCAGGGCTTCCGTGCTCTGGGGGCAGGCTGCCACCAGGAGCTTCGCGTCGGTACGGCGTACATCGTTCCAGCGGTTCTCGGCTACTTTGCGTGCGATTTCAGGCATGTACTGCCTGGCCACGGCTGTGCCGCAGCACTTCGCCAGCCGGCGGTTCTGCCACATCTCGTGGAGATCGTATCCCATGGCCTTCAGAATATTCCGGGCGGGCTCATGCTCGTCCAGGTCACGGGCCAGGCGGCTGCCGTCATGGTAAGTGACGATACCTTCCGTCTGTTTGGGCGTCAGTCTGCCGTCCCTGATCAGGCTGTCTGCGAAAGCAGTGGCGGTGACGACCTCCGGCAGCTCGATGCCCCATTCGGGATACTCATGCCGCATCAGGGCGGCGTCATAGCTGTCGAGTACGATCACGCGCTTTGCACCGCTCCGGGCAATGGCTTCCGCGGCCTGTTTGGCCTGCTGGCGTACATCCTCCACGAAGCCCAGCAGATCGCCCAGGGCCGCGCCGGAGGCGGGTTCGTCCGGCAAAGCCGCAAAAGCGACGCCGGCTTTCTTCAGGATCGCAAACAGTGCTTCGGCGGTTTCGGGCACTGCATAGCGCGCCGTGGCACCGAGCCATACCAGCGTTTCGCCGGCGGCGGGAATGCCCTCGAAGCTGACTTTCGGCACCTTTGCGCCATAGACGTTGCCGGTCTCCAGTACGCGGTCGATCACCTTCTGCACGCTGGGGGGTACCAGGTCCAGCACGTTGGCCTGGGTGCGCGCCTCGCGGATGAAGATCAGCGGATCGAAGCCGGTGGCGCAGTCATTTGTACAGGCGCCGCAGAGCAGGCATTCGTACATGGTGCGCGCGCAGTCCTTGTCCATGGTCATGCCGCGTTCCAGCATGCTCACCTGCAGGCCCTTGGCGCGGGGGGTGTTGGTTTCCTTGCCGGTCACCAGCTGCACGGGGCACAGGTGGCGGCACATCCAGCAGAAGCGGCATGCGTCTGCGTGTTTTTTCGCCTTTTCACTAAACATCTTCATTACCTCCCGGCGTTCACAGGCCCAGCTTGTAGGGATTCAGGATGCCGTTGGGGTCCAGCGCTTTCTTGAGCCCCTCCGTCACCTGCATGGCGGGACCGTACTGCTCTTTCATCAGGCGGGACAGCTTGAGCCCGATGCCGTGGTGGTCGTTGATGACACCGCCGTTCTCCATGGCGGCGCGGACGCCCACGTTCCAGATCTGGTTGTGCAGGCGGATGGCCTCCTCCGGATCCTGGGGCACGTCCTTGGGATCCACGATAAAGCGGGTGTAATTCATGCAGCCCCACTCATACCAGTGGCTGGAGTGGGAGATGTACCGCACGAAGGGGAAGTTTTCGTTGACCGCTTTCTTCATAGCCCAGTAGATCTTTTCGATGTTCGCGTAAGTGGCCACCGTGTCCATGGTGCCGAACATCTGCGGGATATCCATGATGTGGCCGGGATAGAAGAAGGTGATGCGGTTCTCGTACCATTTTTCACCGTACTCGCTGCCCAGGTCCTGACCGCCCCATTTGGCTGCGATCTCGAGAATGATCTCCATCTCGATGTCCACGATCTTTTTGATGCCTTCAACGGCCAGGTTCATGAAGCAGCCCGGCTTTTCGAAGCCCAGGATCTTCTTGATGATGGAGCCGCTCTCCGCCTCATCGTAGAAGCGCAGGATGGAAGGCTTCACCTTCTGCATCAGGTCGCGGCCCGCCATGTAGCCCGAGTGCATGTCCGGGAACAGGAAGGCGCGAAACTGGCGGTTTTCCGGCTGCTCAAACAGCTTGAAGGTCGCCTTGGTGATGACGCCCAGGGTGCCCTCGGAACCGATGAAGATCTGGTTCAGGTCCGGTCCCGCGGCGTGCTTGGGAACCGGCAGGGTATTGATGATGTCGCCGTTGGGCAACACCACCTCCATGCTGATGCACATGTCGTCGATCTTGCCGTACTTGGTGCTCATGATGCCGATGCCCCGGTGCCCGAGGGCGCCGCCGATGGTACCGCAGGTCAGGCAGGAGGGAATATGCTGGCAGGAGTAGCCTTTTTCGTTCGCGTACCATTCCAGCTGCTGGAAGATCATGCCCGCTTCCGCGGTGATGGTGCGGCTCACCTCATCCAGCTCGATCAGATGAGACATGCGCTTCATATCCATCATGATACCGCCGGCCATGGGCAGCGCGCCGCCCTGGGAGCCTGAACCGCCGCCCCAGATGTGCACCGGGATCTTATAGTAATTGGCGATCTTCAGGACCTTGCTGACCTCTTCGCTGCTGCCGGGGCGCACGATCCAGTCCGGCATAGGCGGCACCTGGCCGCGGTCGGCCCACATGCGCCCCACCCAGAAGTAGTCGACACCGTAGGTCATCCGGTCGCTTACCGCTACGGATACGTTCTCTACGCCGACGGCGTCTTCCAGCTCCGAGCGGACCATATCGTTCATGAATGCTCTGCGTTCCATATGCATCCCTCCTCATATGTCCTGACCGCGTTCCCGCAGGAAGGCGCGGCATTCTTCATCGTTCGGCATGGCAGCCCGTGCGCCGAGGCGTGTGCACTTGATGGCGGCGGCTGCACTGGCGTAGCGGCAGGCCGTGTCGTTATCCATGCCCTGTATCTTCGCTGCGGCAAAGGCCCCGTGGAAGGTGTCCCCGCAGCCGTTGGTATCCACGGCGTCCACCGGATAGCTCGCGTAAGTGCGCATCCCGGATTCGTCCATCAGAATACCCCCGCGGACCCCCTGGGTGATCACCAGCACCTCGGGGCGGCATTCAGCGTAAAGCCGCCCGGCTGCCGCTTCCGCCGTGGATTCTCCGGTCATCTTCAGGGCAAATTCCTCCGAGGGGATCAGATAGTCCGCCAGAGGCAGCAGCGCTTCGACGCCGGGATAAGTGCCGCCCGCGTCATAGCTCACCTTGACGCCGGCATCACGGCAGAAGCGCGCCGCGAAGAGTGCGGCGTCCAGCATATGCCCGTCCAGATGCAGGACCCGGGCGTACTTCAGCATTTCCAGATCCAGTTCCTCAGGCCGTGGCGGCGGAACGGTGCCCTTGTTCCATATACAGGTCCGGCTGGAAGACGCGCGGTTCAGCAACACTACGGAATGGAAGCTGACCCCGCCGGGCACCACGCGCACTGCATGGGTGTCGATCCCCCAGCGGGCGAAATCCGCCATCATGAACGTACCGAACGGGTCGTCGCCGATGGTCCCCATATAGGCTGCTGATATGCCCAGTTTCCGCGCGGCGGCCAGCGCCGTGGCGCAGGGGCCTCCGCCCTGCACCTTCGTTTCGATCCCCTGCAGCTTGGTGTCCTCCGTGGGAAAACGGTCGATCACCATCAGGGTGTCGTATACGGTGGAGCCGATGCCCACCATCTGCGGCCGGCGCGCCGTGTCAGTCATCGCTGCCGCCCGCCTTCAGCAGATCGATCTTGCTCAGGCAGAAACGTTTGACCGCTTCGATGGGTTCCTTCATGAACAGGTCCACAGCGATGATGTCCCGGCTGACCCCGAAGACGCCGTCAAGGAAGGAGCAGCATACGTCCGTGCCGAAGTTGATCTTCCGGATGCCCGCTTCCACGGAAGCGATGATCTGGTCGTCCGGCACGCCGCTGCCGCCGTGCAGCACCAGCGCGCATCCGGGCACCGCCTCGTGGATCTCGCGGATACGGCCGATGGCCAGCACAGGCGCCTGCTTGTAATGCCCGTGCGCAGTGCCGACCATGATGGCCAGAGCGTCCACGCCGGTGCGGCGGACAAATTCCGCCGCCTCGTCCACACGGGTATAATCCGTGGGCACCCCGTCCTTGGCGGAGCCGATATGGCCCAGCTCGCCTTCCACGGCGACGTCCACTGCGTGCGCGATGTCCACGACCTGTTTGAGTGTGTTCACGTTTTCCTCAAAGGGCAGAGTGCTGGCGTCCCGCATGACGCCGGTGCAGCCCCAGCGCAGGGCTTTGCTGACCACGCTCAGGTCCGCGCCGTGATCCAGATGCAGGGCGACCCTGACCTTTGCCCGATGAGCAGCAGCCACCAGAGCGGGCATCATGAATTCCGCCTCGAAATTGCTGAACAGGCGGCTGTACATCTGCAGGATCACGCAGGAATGCGCTTCCTCTGCTGCGCGGATCGCACCGAGAGCGGTCTCCGCGTTGTATACGTTGAAGGCCGGGATCGCGCAGCCTTTCCGCTCCGCAATGTCCAGCACCGTTTTCATACTGACCAGCATGGCATGATCGTTCCTTTCCTGTTATTTGACGGTATCAAGCTTCAGAAGCGGCACGTACTTGGTGAACTCCCGGAGCTCAGCGGTATAGTCGCCCTCGATTTCGCTCATATGGTGGATGTACGGTCCTTCCACCAGCTTGCGCTCCCAGGCAGGCAGATCGTCGAACTCCGCCCACAGATAGGTACCGAAGGTGTACGGGCCTTCCGTGGAATGGCAGGTGCCGGCCAGCAGGCTGTAATTGCCGTTGTCCTGGTCGAAACGGGCTACGGTATACTGGCCGTCCTGTACCTGGAACCACTGGCGCATGTTTACGTTTTTGCAGGGAGAACCGGGCTTTTTCAGGCTGTAGGCGAAGGGGCCGCAGTGCCAGAGCAGCTCCGCGTTGGGATTATCGGGATGACGTACGGTGAATTCGCCCAGGAAGGGTTTCTTCTCACCCAGGGCCGCGCAGGAGAGCAGGGCCATGGTGATGGCCGCGTGCATGTCGCTTTCACAGGAGACAATGTAGCCCATATCCGCCAGCACGCTGTACGCCGTGCAGGGCATGGCGCCCACCGCCAGCTGCATGGCCGTCCAGCACTCGGCGGACACGGCCTGCACGCGGTAGGTTTCGAACACCCACTGGTACAGGAGTACGAAAGCGTAAACCTTCTTGAGCAGCGGCGGAGTCAGTTCGTCCATCTCGTAGCGGGAGAGAAGCAGTTTCGCGCCTTCTTCCAGTTCCGCGTCGCGTTCCTGAAGAATCTTATTGTATTTGTCCACGATCACCGCCAGGTTCACAGGCACGATCTGCAGGCCAAACTTTTCCATCAGTTCGCCCTCGTTGAAGATGACGGAGCAGAAGGGCTTGGGCCGCATGCCCACCTGGGCGATGCGCATGCCGGTGAAATTCTTGACCATGCAGCTCACACGGATGAAGCGGTCGAAGTCCCGGCGGAAGATATCGCTGTCGACCTTCGAGGTCTCGATGAAGCTGAACGGGATATGGAAACGCTGCATCTGGCGGCTGACACCGAAGATGCCGCACTGGCTGTCGGTGAAGCGGGTGCCGTCCGGCAGAAATTCGTCGTCAGCCATGGCCCAGATGGCGACCGGCTTGCCCACGCCCCGGGCGACCTCCGCGGCGATCTCCTCGTTGCCGAAGTTGCCGTTGATGATCAGCACAGCATCCACCTTTTCCGCCTTGAAACGCTTGATGACCTTTTCTGCGTCCGCGTCGCAGTACATGACGTCCACAGGATTGATGCCCTTCAGGTCCACGAAAGACACATGCTCATCCGCATAATGCTCCTCAATGTACTTGACTGCCGCGCGCCCGCGCTCCTCCGCCTTTTCCCAGTTGAAGATACCCGGCCGGGGCGTAACATCCCGGCGCATGGGGGCCAGACCGATCTTGATCTTGTAATTCAGCATATCATTCGCCATCCTTTACATGAGAGTCTATAAGCCATTTATATTGTACGGCATGCACTGCCGTGAAACAATATCCTATTTTTATGAAACTATTTGTTTTTTTCAGTCTTTTGACCGCCGTTCAGAAGTACACCGGAATACCTGCACGGCAGGCACAAGCGCACACAGGTACCTTCGCCGGGATGGCTGTCGATCCCCATCGTCGCCGAATCCCCATACAGCAGCCGCATACGCTCAAGCACATTCCGCACACCCAGCGATGTACGCCCGTTTCCCCCATCGCTTTCGTCCGGATGAAGGATCTTATCGATCGTCTCGGGCGTCATACCGGGCCCGTTGTCCTGAATGCATATTCTGAGCTGATCTTCCACGATTTCCGCGTCAACACTGATCTCATGATGCGCAGGGCCGCGGTTGCCGTGAATCAGCGCGTTTTCCATAATCGGCTGAAGGATCATCGTCGGTACCAGCGCTTCCTCCACGCCGGGAGCGATCCGGAATTCCGCCTTCAGGCTGCTGCCGTATATGCCGCGATAAATATTCACGTATTGCTCGACACTGTGGAATTCCTGGCGCACTGTCACGAATTTCTGGGACATAGCCTCGGCGTTAGCCCTGAAATATGCCGAAAGCTGGAGAATGATATTGCTCAGTTCGGTATTGTCGTCCAGTTTGGCCAGCGCGTTGACCGTCTCCAGCGCGTTATAGATAAAGTGCGGGTTGATCTGCCATTGCAGGAAACGGTACTCGTACTCCAGATTCTGGTATTCAATCCGCTGCTTGTTTGCCTCCTCCTGTACCACGCGGTCAAACAGGTCTTTGGTTTTCCGGGTCATCCGATTGAAATTTTCCGCCAGAATGCCAAGGTCGTCACTGCTCTCTACGGGGATTTCCACGTTCAGGTCGCCGTCTGCCACGCGGTTCATGGACTGCACCAGCCTGCGCACCTGGCCCGACAGGTGATGGCTGACTGCCGTAACCAGCGCCAGGCCGAACAGAATACCCATCAATGCCGCGATGATCCCAACACGGAGAATAGACCGCCTGACGCTGGAAACCGTTCTCATGGGCAGGAGTCCCACTGCCCACCAGTCACCCTGCCGGTTGACGCTGACAGCAAACTCACCGCCGGCGGTGGACAGGGTGTCAGCCGCCACTTTCCGGAGCGGCGACGCCTGAAGGGCAATACCGTCCGCCAGCGGACTGCCCGCGGACATCAGCCACGCCCCGTCATGATCAAAAAAGAAGATCGTGCACCCGTACTGCCGGTTGGACTGGCCAAGACTGACCATCTTCTCCTCGCGGATGCGGACAGCGGTCTTGCCCACGCGTCGCAGGGGCTGCTGGCAGTATACGTCCCGCACGCACCAGAGGCTGCCCCTCTCCGTGCGCAGCCAGGTACACTTGCCGTAAGTATTCGCCGTATATTCCGGCTGAGAAAGGATCCATTCCGCTTCCGCGGTCGCAGCCTCATCGAGCGGATTGCCGGTCACGATGTCTCCGTTGAGCAGCAGCACCGAAGCATGCCCGTACGGAGTACTCGAAATGATCATGCGCGCTACTGCCTGGGTCAGGTCCCGGCGGGCCAGCAGGTAGCCGATGTCCCCCGGCCGCATGTTGCGCATCAGGTTCATCTGCTCCGCGGTATTGGTGCTGTTGCAGAGCGAATAGATATTCCTGCCCGTGTTTTCCGCTTCGGCAGCAAAGTTGATCAGCGCCTGCTCCGTCAGCAGATTCAGCGTGGCCCTGTTGCTGTTGACTGCCTGCCGGGAAGCCGTCAGCGTCATCGTGGCAGTGATTCCGAGTACCACCACCAGCACAGTCAGCAGCATGGCCACATACAGTTTGTTCCGGAACGACAGATTTTGAAACCACTTCATTTCAGGTACTCCTGCACATGCGCAGAAAGCTCCGTTCCCACAGGAAACGGAGCCGGGAAACTATCCTTTGACCGCGCCGGAAGTGATGCCGCTGATGATGTATCTCTGGCATACCAGATACAGCGCCAGGATCGGGAGCATGGCCAGAATGAAGAACGCGAATGCCTGATTCAGTTCGCTGGTTTTGCCGTTGAAGTACTCGATCTGTGCGAGGGTCAGGGTATACACCGGCCTGACGCGCAGCAGAATGATGGCAGTGGTGAAATCGTTCCAGATGAACAGCGTGTTCAGCACCAGTTGGGTTACGTTGATGGGTGTCATCAGCGGAAATACCACCTTCCAGAAAGTCTGGAAGCGGTTGCAGCCATCAATGCCGGCGGCTTGCTCCAATTCCCGCGGCACCGTTTTTACGAATCCAGTGACCGCCACCAGTGAGATGGAAACCTGAAGGCCTGCGCGGGCAATGATGAAGCCGACATTTGTACTGACCAAGCCCCACTGATACCAGTTCAGGTACAGCGGCAGTTCGAAGCATTGGAAAGGCGCGAGCAGACCGATCGACAGGATAGCGTACATAATGTTGTAAAACGGTGTTTCGTTCCGCGCCAGTACCCAAGCTGCCATGGAGGTAAACGCCATGAGGATGATCACGCAGGGGATCGTATTAATGACGCTGTTCTTGAAACCGATCGGGAACAGCTTGTTTTCAAACAGCACCAGGCGGAAGTTTTCCCACGTCGGATTCGCGCTGAACTGCAGGCGGTTTGCCGGCACCTCCGTCCCCGGACGGAACGCGTAGAGGACAGCGATATAAAACGGCGCCAGCACGATGATCAGCAGCAGGGAGACGAAAGCGATCCGCAGCGCGTTGCGCGCCACCTTTTTACGGTGCATAATCGATTTGGGGTTGTATACACGAAGCTTCTTGGCCTGCGTGGTCATGTTTCCACCTCCAGTCTGCGCAGCACACGGGTGACGATCTGCGTCAGCACGACGAGTATCACCGTCAGGATAATAGCGGCAGCCTGGCCCAGGCCCGCCTTGCTGTTCTGGAAAATGGACTGGTAGATATAATAGGCTGTGGTCTGGCCCGCGGCCATGTTGGCCGATACGTTCATGGACAGGTCGAACGTGCGCAGACCCCAGGAGAGAATCAGCGTGATATTGGTGGTGAACGCCGGCACGATCATCGGAATGGTAATCCTCCAGAATTGTTGCCATGAGTTGGCGCCTTCCACCGTGGCTGCCTCATAGTAGTCCCGCGAGATCGTCTGGAGAGCGGCAATATAGATCAGCATGCAGTATCCCATGTCGCGCCAGGACGCCATGACTGCCATACCAGGGACGATCTGGGATTCCAGACTCAGGGGACTGACCGTATTGAAAAGCGTACCGAAAACATCGATATAAAGGTATTTCCATACGATGGCTCCCGCCGCGACCGAAATAGTGAACGGCAGGAAGAAGATGGTGCGCGCCACGTTGTTGAACTGTGAGGATTTGTGGATCAACAGTGCCAGCGCGAAGCCGAAAATGTTGGAAAGCAGCAGGTATTCCAGCGTGAAATGGAAGGTGACCCCCAGTGACTGCCTGAAATACTTGTTGCCAAGCAGGTAGTTGTAGTTCGTCAGTCCGTTATAGGGGTGATTGGGGCTCAGGATGCTTTTCCAACTGGTAAAGGAATACGGAATGCCCTGAATGAACGGCATCAGCACCACGATGCCGAACAGGATGATAGTGGGCAGCAGGAACAGCATATTGCCCGAGTGATGCCGGATGGCATATCCCGACATCTTGCGTCTGCGCTTGATCATTTCTGCCATGGATACATCGCCCCAATCTTCTCAGAAATCTGCCAGGCAAGCGAAAAACAAGAAACGGACGGCTGGCTGCCCGCAGAACAGCCAGCCGTCCTTGAAATCAAACCTAACGTGCTTTGAGCGGGTGATTACAGGGCAGCCTGCGCGATTTCTTCATCGAACAGCTCCTGCATGTACTTGATGCAGGTCTCAGCATCCTTGACGCCGCTGGTCTCAACGCCGGTGCAGGCCCAGGTGGCATAAGCGGTCAGGGCTTTGCGGTAGGCCTTGATGAAGGCGGAAGAGAAGGACATCGTGAAGTTGCCGTAGCCGGCGGTATTGCCGGTCGCCTTGGCAGCCAGCAGGCTCTGCAGCAGAGCGGGAGTGTTTTCGGTGGTCGCGCCGGTGATGCAGGGCTGATAGGTCGCGTCAGACCAGAAGCCCATTTCTTCACTCAGCCAGTACTCCATGAACTTCTGAGCCCACGCGGCATTCTTGCCCTGCGGGTTGATCATGAAGGCCTGGTCAACCTGGGTGTTCAGAGTCGGGATTTCGCCGGAGTCATCAGTCGGGCAGAGGAAGAAGCCATAGCGGAAGTCGCTGCCGGCGATCTTCTCTTCGATGGTGCCGATGTTCCAGGTGCCCTGATAGAGCATGCCGGCTTTGCCGGAGATGAACGCTTCGTTGCCGGCGGTCTGGTCGTTGGCAACAGCCTCAGGCAGGGCCCAGCCCTTGCCGGCGCCGATGCGCTCGCCCCAGACTTCAACGGCCTTCTGGAAGTACGGATAGTCGGCCAGCTTGGCTTCGCCCTTCATCAGCTTTTCGAACATATCCAGCTTGCCGTCCTTCACGGCTTCGGTCCAGAGCACAATACGGACTTCGATGTCAACGGACGCGCCGTCGGCATACCACTGTGCCCAAGGCGCTACGCCGTTGTCCAGCAGCTTCTGGCAGACATCCAGCAGTTCGGTCTTGGTGGTCGGGACCTTGAGGCCCAGTTTCTCGAACAGGTCAACATTGTAGAAGACGCCCCAGGACTTGAAGTCCACAGGATAGGCGTACCACTTGCCCAGATAGCTCACGTCGCCCATGTCGGCAGAGCTGAGGCCCAGGTCCAGGATAGTCTGGTTGTTGGTCAGATCCATCACATAGCCTTCGTTGATCAAATCGGTGTATACACCAGGATTGCCCATCATCAGGTCCACGCTTGCCGGGTCGGCGAGAACGGCGCTGCTGAGCTGGTCAAAGTAGTTGGGAGAGCCGCCCTGGGAATACAGATGGTTTTCGAAGCGGATGTTGGCATCGGGATTCGCTTCAGCGAAGCGTTTTTCGATCGCTTCGATAGCGTCGGCTTTCTGACCTTCGACTGCATAGTGATACACATTGACCACTACTTCATCCGCGGCCAGCGCCATGGGTGCGATCGCCATGACCATCACAGCGACCAAGAGCAGAGCCAGCAATTTCTTCATGCTGTTTTCCTCCTTGGGCTTACGCCCTAAATATTTCAGCAACACACCAGTTGCCGAGTATCGGTTATTCAGGATGCACTCCGCATCCATACCATTAAGACATATTTATTTTGGCATATAATCAACCGTTTGTATATATATCAGATTCAATAATTTACTCATCAAAATTACTGCATTACCGGTATATGCATGTAAAAAACGGTCCCACAGAATATATGAGACCGTTTCTTATCAACTGAGATCAACGCTCCGGATGCGGTGTGTGCTGAGTATATTTTCTATATTTCAAGTTTATTGCGGTATTCAGTGGGCGTCATATGCTCAATACGCTTAAAGGTATTATAAAAGGAGATATAGTTGCTGTACCCGACAGCCCGCGCGACCTCTTCCACCAGGATGCGCGGATCGGCCAGCATGGTATGCGCAATGTCCATTTTTGCACACAGTACATGATCGTGGAAAGTGATTCCCGTTTCCTTCCGAATCAGGGATGACAGGTAATTGCTGCTGACATGAAACTTGTCCGCCACTTCATTCAAGCGCAGCATTTCAGCGCCGTGCAGCCGGATATAATCGAGAACGCTTTTTGTCAGCAGGGAGTACCCATTCCCGGGAGAAGATCCCTGAATTGCCGCATACAGATTTTCAAGGCACTGGCTGACATTCGTTTCGTTGGATACATACCATACCCTGCCCATTGCACGGTCCATCTCATCCGTCATCGGACATGCCATTTTATGTGTCAGCATCAGGGAATACATTGACACCAGTGCACGCAGATAACTGTACTGCCGCCCGCTGACCTCGATCAGCGTACGGGCCGCTTCCTGCGCGCCTTCGGGCGTCAGCTCGGCATGTTCGACCAGTTCGTCCAGCTTCCGGCGCATTTCCGTCATGGGACTGTCACCATACGGCTCCGACTCGTGGAAAAAGGTCCCGTGATGGGCTTTGCTGTGATTCATGGTGTCCGCCCAGAGCGCCTGGCGTGCCTGCTGGTAAGCCTGGCGGATCTGGTGGCGGGATGTTTTCAGTCCGCTGATGCCGATGCGCGTCCTGCCGGGCATCGTCTGACCGATCGTGTCCGCAGTCGCCAGCGCCTCCTTCTGCCAGACATCGCCGGTGTCGCCGCGCATCACGTATACCACCAGTGAGTCATACAGCACCACGGATACCGCGTTGATGGCGCACCTGGAAAGCACTTCGTCCACCTCGTCCATGAAGGACATTTCCGGCGTATGCGCGCCGTCGGGCTGGATAATCATCAGGTAATAGGCGGGCGCCCGCAGTTTGGCTTCCTCAAGCATCAGTCCCACGTCCTGCCCAGCATGCGAATCGTTGGTGAGCAGGGACAGAAGCTGTGCCTTAGTCCTGAATACGTCCACCTGGCTGATCGCGGCGTCCTTTTCCTGCTGTTTGCGCATTATGTCCAGCGCGCGGCGCACCGTGCGGATCACTTCTTCGTTCTGGATCGGCTTCAGGATATAATCGAATACGGAAAGCTTGATGGCGCGGCTGGCGTACTGGAAATGGTCATAACCGGTAATGATGATGACCTTCATGTCCGGCAGTTCTTCGCGCACACTTTCCAGCATATCCAGACCGTCTTCCTCGGGCATGCGGATGTCCGTCAGCAGGATATCCGGCCGCGTGTTCAGCAGCAGCTCCCGCCCGCTGACGCCATCCATTGCCGTACCGACGATTTCGCAGCCGAGCGAAGCCCAGTCAATGGTTTTCAGCAAGGAACGGACGGTGATTGGATTGTCTTCAACGATAGCGACCTGCGCCTGCATACCTTCCGCCTCCTTGTTTGAATATCTGATTGAACGCACAATGTATTATATCAAAAAAACGCCCGTTTGCCAATGCTTTTTTCGGGCGTTATCTCTGACACTCTATAATCCTGTGGTTTGGGGGCTGTATTTATGACCGTGTCATACGTTCAGGAGCATCCCGTTTGTTTTACAGCCCAGCCCCGATGCTTTCAGGTGCGCAGAAGGTGACGTGCGGATGGTTCTGCAGCAGGGATGAAGGGATGGCGGCCTGCGGCGGATCATGCAGTACGTGCTTGGCGATACCGTGCTGCCATTCACGGTTGAGCGCGATGTAAATTTCCCTGGCAGCCAGGATCTGCCGCATACCGACAGTGATGCACCATTCCGGCATGCCGCGGATATCTCCGCGCTGGTAGCCGATGGCATTGACCGTCCGGGTCTCCCGGGTGATGGGCAGGACGCGGGTATTCAGGGCAGCAAATTCTTCAGCCGTCATCGGCGTGTCCTTTTCAGGCGGCTCATTGAAGGCGATGTGGCCGTTGATTCCGAGGCCACCCAGGCAGAGCTCGATGCCGCCGATCTCCTCAATCATCCGGTCGTATTCCCTCTCTTTGCCAGGCTCAGGAAAATGGCGCTGGCTTTCCGGCATTGCGTATTCCGGCAGCACACGGGAATAGAGCTCGCTTTGCATCCGGGCATGGAAGCTCATGGGATGAGTCGCGTCAATGGCCTGGGTTGGGGTGATCAGGTACTCGTCCATATTGAATATATGCACATGCTTGAGGGAAACACCAAGCCGGTTGACCAGTTCGGCCAGGATGGGGTACTGCCCCGTCGGGCCGACCGGCACGATCATGGCGCAGGGGCGGTTTTCACGGCCGCAACGCTGAATGGCGTCCAGCATGGTCAGCGCCATGTCCAGGTAAACATCGCTTTCGGAGGATACCAGTTTGAGGCGGATGCCATTGGGGAGCAGTTTTTCCATAACGGTGGTCCTTTCGTGTATTCATTCACGCCTGATGGCGGAGGGCGTTGCTTATTTGGATAAAGAACAGTTCACTCCTTAACGGAACCCATGGCTAAACCGGAAATGAAATCTTTTTGTACGATCCAAACCAACAGCACTACCGGGACGATCAATACCATGCCCATCGCTGCCATCGGTCCCCATTCAAGTCCTTTGTCCGTAATAAATCCGGCAATGACTACTGATAGCGTCTTTGATTTATTAATACTCAATATACATGAAAACAGGAATTCGTTCCATGCTGCATTAAAGGTCAAGATTGCGGCAGCGATCATGCCGGGCTTCACAATTGGCAGTGCCAGCAGGAAAAAACGCTGGTACATATTGCATCCGTCTATGACGCCGGACTGCTCAATCTCTTCCGGAATATCTTGAAAGAAACCAATCATCAGCCAAGTGACAACCGGCAGATTGAAGCTTGTATTCACAATGGCCAGACCGGGAAGTGAGTCGATCAGCCCGACTTTCCGCATGACCATATAGATGGGAATGGCGATACAGACAGCCGGATACATTTTTTGAATCATGAACCACAGACTGAATGCGGAACGGACTTTGCTGCGTATCTTCCCTTTGGCAATCGAATAACCAGCCAGCGATCCGAACAGAACACACATGACTGTGGTCACCACTGATACAACAACTGTGTTATACAGGCTGCGGCCTGCACCTGAATTGTGGAAAATATTTGAGTAGTTATCCAGCGTGATGACAGTGGGTACCATGACTGGCGGGTTTCGCAGGTACTCACTTGGCGTTTTTATGGAATTGGAGGCCAGCCAGTATAAGGGAAAAAGAATGATCAGCAGGACGATCAAGACAGCGATAATGCGGACAGGATGCGACAGAAAGTTGTTGAGCGTATCGTCCATGGAATAATGACTGTGCCGTTTGAGCTCAAACATTCTGATCACCTCACAGACGCATATGCTTTGTTGCGCAGGAAAACGAAGAACACTGACAGCAATGCCATGGAAGCGATAAATACAAAGGCCAAAGAAGCGGCATAACCTACATTCATATATTTCAGTGCCTGGTTATAAATGTAGTTTGGCAGCATTTCTGTTGAATTGCCCGGACCGCCGCCAGTCATGACATAGACCGTGTCGAATACCTTGAACGCATCTGTAAAGCGGATCATGAGTACGATCATCAGCACGGGCCTGAGAAGCGGCAGTATGATAGTCCGGAAAACATGCATCCTTGAAGCACCATCCACGACGGCCGCCTCAATATAGGAAGACGAGATCCCTTTGAGTGCCGAGGCAATAATCACAGTTACCCAGGGAGTCAGACGCCAGATATCAACGAATATGACAGAATAGATCGCAAATTTGGAAGAGCCGAGAAAATTGATGGGTTCGAATCCAATCAGACTGATCAGGTAGTTGATAACGCCTGTTGTACGGTCATACATCATGCGCCAGAGCGTACCTGAAGCAACTGGCGCCATAATCATTGGTATCAGCAGGACAGACATCATGATCCGGGTGCCTTTTTTGTTGTTGGTAAGCATCATAGCCAGAATTACACCCAGAAGGATTTCAAACAAGACCGAGATCACAGCAAACAGGGCTGTGTTTTCAAGCGCTGTCCAGAATAACTGCTTGGTGAATATTGTCTGATAGTTTTTAATGCCTGCGAATACGGGCACAGCGTTGGGCTTGTTAAGTTTGTAATTGAAAAAGCTGATATAGAAAGAATAACACAAAGGAGCCACGGCAGTGATGAGCAAAACAAGGCTCGCCGGCGTCAAAAACAACCATGAAGCCGTTGTATCACTCGTCAGAAATTGAGTGAGTCTGTTTTGTCTTTTCATATGCGCTGCCTCGCTTCCTTTGGTTTGCTAAATGATTTGGGGTGGGAAAATGCTTTCCCACCCCCTGAACCAACCTAAAACTTATTTCTTTTCAAGCAAGTTTTTGGCAGTGGTAATGGTCACGTTCTTCAGACCCTCATCGGGAGGATTGTTTTCCAAAGCGCTCTCTACGCCTGCCTGCATCATTTCCATCGCTTCTTCGACGGTGATATCGCCACTCATGAACGGATGCAGCGCGTTGTTGATTTCTGCACGGGCTTCTTCAGAAGCGGGAATGCGCCACCAGATGATGGAACCGCTCAGATATCCTTTAGCCTGATACATGGAGCTTTCCTTGACATCGGGCATCTCCCAGACAGCCAGTCGTGTGGGCAGGATGGAATAGTTGTTGAACGCCATCAGCTGAGTCTTCTCGTTGGTATATTCTTTGATGAATTCCCAGGCGAGGTCCTTCTTGGAAGAAGCTGCATTGATGCCAATGTCCCAGCCGGAAAGCAGGTTGATGCCAGTGCCATCGTTAGGCATGGGCATCAGAGCCCATTTACCCGCAACGGGGGAATCGGGGTCGTTGCCGTTGAGGCAGATGCCGAGCGTCGGCCAGGCTTCCAGGAATACAGCGTTGCCGTTGCGGAAAGCGGCGGTGGCTTCTGCAGTGGCCCAGTTCAGGCAAGCCGGATCAGCAACACTGATTTCATCGGCAATGGATTCCATGGTCCAGCGGACAATGTCGTTATTCATCGTCACGTTCCAGTCTTCATCAGCCCAGTCGGCGCCTTTGCCCCAAATGCGGGTATAGAAACCAGCGCCGTACTGTGACTTGGCACAAGTGGGAGCGATGCCGTACAGGCCTTCTTCCGGCTTCATATATTTCCGGGCGACGGCAATGTATTCTTCCCATGTGGTGGGTACTTCGTCCGCGGGGACGATGTCGGTACGGTAAGCCATGCAATAGGGGGTGTTGGCGTGCGGAATGCCATAGATGACACCCTGCCAGCGGCCGCAGTTGTCAAGGATGTTCTGGTCATACGAGTCGATGTCAAATCCATCGCGAGCAATCAGATCGTCCAGCGGCGCCATGAAGGGTGCCATTTCACCGTCCCACTGGCATGCCACTGAAACCACGTCATAGGCAGCGGTTTCGCTGGTGAAGTCCAGCAGCATTTTCTCATGGAGTGTGGCATAGGGGAAGTCGACGATCTCAATGTCTGCGCCAGTGCGGGCTTCAAAATCCGCTTCAATGGCGCGTGCGGCGTCGGCATATGTGCCGGACATGAACAGTAGCGTCAGTTTCTCGCCCTGGAAGGGGAGCGCTTCGGCAGACGCTGCGCAGGCCGGTACTGCCATACAGAGTACAAGAGCCAGGATCAACAGTTTTTTCATGGTATTCCTCCAAATTAAGTTATTTATACCGCATCCCCCAGATGCGATATAGTTCAGAAGGATAATTGTTCGCCCGAGCTGATTTGGCTGAGCAGCTGTGTAATGAACATGAACGCACGTACGTTATGGAACGGTCCCTTCCAGTCGCTGCCTTTGATCATGGAAATGGGCGTTCCATCTCGGTGCAGGTGTCCGAACCATTCCGGATGCCCTTCGTCCGGGAAATGAGTGAATATATAATCTGTCACTTTTTCGAACCAGTCCATATATTGCTGGTCCTTTGTGTATAGATAAGAATACAGCAGAGAGATCAGACATTCGCAGTGAGGCCATAAAAGTTTCATATCCCATTCAAGGCTCAGTACGGGCTTGTTTTCTACATCCTGAAAGTAGAAGATGCCGCCCATTTCATTATCCCAGCCGCGTTCCAGGGCATCCATATTGATTTTGATTGCCGTTTCCATCAGTTGCCGGTCTTTGCGGTGGATCGCTTCCCGCATCAGAAACCAAGCGGTTTCCA
>JBGUIY010000211.1:0-10273 GCA_045113475.1 Christensenellales bacterium
AACATAGTGATCAACAGTTTCGGCTGAAATGATTTCATCCCCGACAGGACCTTTCCAATTGCCACCAGGATAACGTAAGCCACCAAATAATTTGCTAGTTTCAAATACTGCTGCCGGAGCAATTCCCCATATCTTTTCGCTCCATCTGGCAACATATTTACCTTCAAAATCACCTTGAATTACTCTACCAATTGAATAGAATTTTCCCATAGTATCTCCAATAATCACATTTTTCTTATCTTTTGTTTTTTTCTTTATTAATCATGTCATTATATTGTCTCTCTAATTGATCATAGAATTCAGGATCTCTATCACGAATAGGATTAGACGTTATTGTCTGGGTCGTCCTTCTTGTCGTCTTTGTACTCGTACTACTATTCCCGGACATTGAAGCAAATAACAAAAGAATTACAAAAATGATTATACAGATAGTTCCGAATCCCATGTGATTCATAGTGTTGACCCTCCCATTTGATTCAAATTAGCCAGAAAACTAATTTTACCAATTATAACCTGATTTAGGTTATTTGTCAATAATCTAAAATAGATTATGCCATAATCCCACCGGAGGTGAAATTATGGCATATAAACGTATCAGGGATTTGCGCGAAGACCGTGATTGGAATCAAAAAAAAGTCGCTTTAATGCTCAATATGTCACAAACTGGATATTCAAAATATGAAACGGGTGAAAACGATATTCCCACTCGTGTATTAATCCGTTTGTCAGAAATATACGGAACAAGCATAGATTATCTCCTTGGGCTAACCGATAAACCCGAAAGAAACAAATAAAGACAAAGTAATACTGTCCATCAAGACTTCTGTTTCCGTTTTTGACAAAAATACTCAGCATTCTTAGCAATTTTGAGAGGTAGCTCGCTTAGCAGCAGGATCAGCAGCACCATGATGACCGCGTAGGCGTAGATATCCTGGTATTCGCTGAAATAGCTGCTGGAGAAGACCGCTTTGCCCAGGGAATCCCGGGTCTGCACCATGTACTCCGCAGTGATCACCAGCTTCATGCCGGTACCTACGGCGTCGATGTAGGCCTGGCGCAGGTAGCCCGCCATCAGGGGCAGGTACACGCGGAACAGCACCATCAGGTTCAGGTTCGCGTTCATCCGGTAGACGTCGGTCAGTTCCTGGGGAACGCTGCGGCATCCCCCGGCCGCCGCCTCGCTGATGGGCGGGATCAGCATGAGCGCCGCAGCAATCACCGGCACATAACGGTATTCGGACAGCACCATCACCATGATGATCAGCACGATCATCGGAATGGCGCGGATAAAGGAGATCAGCGGCCGGAAGAGCCGGCCCGTGAAGCGGCTCAGGCCCTCGGCCAGCCCCAGGGGGATCCCGATCAGGGTGGCGGCCAGCAGGGCCTGTGCCAGATGCAGGACCGTAGTGCCGATCATCCGGTAAGTGGCCGGCTGTCCCAGCAGGCGGAAAAAGGCGCGCAGGATCGTGAGGGCGTCCGGAAAGACCAGCCGCTCCTGTTTCAGCGCGCCTGCGCACTGGATCAGCGCCCCGATCAGGATGACGCCGACCGCAGTGGCCAGCGCGTCACTTCGCCGGTGACGCCACATAATAGAACCCGTCGGCAGGCAGGGCGCCGCCGAACTGAGCCAGATCGATGTTCGCCGTCTGCTCGACCTGCGCCCGGGCTTCAGACACGCCCACATAGCGCAGCGCGCAGCGCGGGATGGCGCGCTCGGCCACCTTGGCGTTGGGCAGGATCTCCAGCGCGGCCACCGCCTTGGCGACGGCAGAAACGTCGCTCTCACAGAGGGAGACGGCCTTCTTGGCGCTGATCAGGAACTCAGACACCGCTTCGGGGTGGTTTTTTACGGTCTCAGGATTGACGAACAGGCCCGCCTGGGCATAGCCCTTGAAGCCGGTGGCCCGTTCATACAGGTCGTTGAGCGCGACGGAGGTGATCCGGTCGTTCTTCATGGAGGCCGCGGTCAGGGCGGGCTCGGCCGTCACCACGATGGCGTTCTCGTCGGAAAGCAGCAGGCTCTGGGTGTTCGCCGCGCCGGCAAGGTAGCTGACGGACCTGGGCTCGATACCGTTCTGCTTCAGGGCGTACAGGGCCACGGCGGCGTTGATGGTGTTCTCGCCGAACAGCGTGATATCCGCGCCGTTCATGGCCTCCGCGCTGAACCCCGGCTTCTGCGACGCGAAATAGAGGTTTCCCCAGGTGACCACCGCCGCCAGCTGGTAGGCGGATTTCCCGGCCTTGAACAGCCTGGCGCCGGCGTTGATTGGCGCGATGATAAAGTCCGCCTTGCCGGCGGCAAATTCTGCCGTGATCGCTTCCGCAGCCACGTAGGTATACTGCTCCGGCGCGTTCACGGCCAGGGCGGCCAGGGCGATGCCGGGGGCCCCGTTGGGGGAGGATACCTTCACCTGATAGTCTTCCGCGGCGGCGGGCAGTGCCAGCAGCGTCAGGGCAAACAATACAGCCAGAAACTTCTTCATCATAATTTTTCACTCCTTGTTATTCGCAGGAGCCGGTTGGGCTCCCTCATTGCGTTCGTCGTACAGCTGGCGCTCCAGGGCTTCGGCGTCCTTCAGGCTCACGCCCTGCCTGGTCACCTGGATCAGTCCCATGGCCTGCAGGCGGCTGAGCTCGCGGTACACCGCCGCCCGGCTCACGGACAGGCGGCTGGCCAGTTCGTCCTTGCTGCCGTGCAGGCGGATAAAGCTGTCCGTGCCGCGGTTCAGCAGCAGATAGGCCGCCAGCCTCGTACGGCAGGACTGGGCCGTGAGCAGGGAGATGCGCCCCAGCAAGAACTGCAGCTTCCGGTTGCACATGGCATGATACCGGAACGCGAACTCCGCGTCCCCGGCCAGCAGCTCCCTGACAGCGGCCCTGGAGACGAACGCCGCGTCGCAGCGTCCCCGGGCGATGACCCGCGTCTGCATGTCCGCCCCGCCGTATATGTAGGCGATGCCGAAACAGTCCGGCTGGCGGACCGTGTTCAGCAGTGTCCCCGTGCCGTCCGACGCGACGCACCATACGTCCGCCAGCCCGCGGAGCACCAGCCCCACGCTGTCCTCGGCGTCGGCGCGGGCGCTCAGGCTTTCCCCGTCCTCAAACCGCAGGATCCTCGCCTCAGGCGCAAGCCCCGCAAACAGCGGCGACTCACGGAAGGCTGTCTGAAGAGCCGAATCCATCCTCTGCACCTCTCGATACACCGTTCCGCCGGTCGTGTTTCCGTAAACCGTCGGCGGAGAATTAATAAAGCCCGTATGCGGGAGCGCCTGCTCCGCACACACGGGCATTATAACGGTTCCGGTCGACCGTGTCAATATTTTTTCTCAGATGAGAAAATTATTCCGGCCGGAAGTATGTATTGAGCACCCAGTTCACGATCCAGCTCTGGTCCGCGTAAAACTGTACGTGGCCGTCGCGGCCCATTTTGGTCGTACCCTCCAGCTGCTGCACGGGCTGCACCGCGTACTTGGCCGCTTTGGCCGCCTCGTTGATGATCTGCCCCTTGGGCACGTTGGTGGTCAGGCTCTCCCCCAGGGTGTCGAACAGCTTGCTGACAAAGTCGGTGTCGCCGCCGCTGAGCTTTTTCTGCAGGATGTCCTGCACCGCTTCCATGTAGGCGCGCTGGCGCTTCATACGGGAAAGGTTGGTGCCGTCCCCCACGGTCATGCGGTCGTGCACGAAGTCATAGGCCTGCCGGCCGGTCAGCGTGATCCGCGCGCCTTTGACGTAGGCGGGATCCAGATCCGGATAGTCGTCCGGCATGGTCACCGTGACCCCGCCCAGCAGGTCGTTGAGTTCGGGCATGGCATCCATGTTGATGGAGCAGAACTGGCTGAGTTCGATGCCCTCCAGCAGGTTGCCGACCGACTCCACGGTGTTTTTGCCGTTCTCCAGCTGATTCGCGCCGTAGGCGTGGGAAAGGCAGATCTGGGCGTTCCGCGTGCCCACCTTCTTGCCCAGGATGCCCAGGGTCACGATATCCACCATGGTGTCGCGGTTGATGTGCAGCAGGCTCACCTTCTTCTCCGAGGCGTCCATCACCATCAGCAGCAGGAAGTCCGCCTGGCCGCCGGCGCGGTAGCCCGTCTGGACGGGCGACAGGTCGGTGCGGTCCACGCCCATCAGCAGCAGGGAGGTGATGCCCGTCCGCTCCACATAGGTCTTCCCGTTGTAGGTCCGCCTGTCCAGCATGAAATTGTTCACGGACTGCTGCTTCGGCTCCGGCCGTTCCGGCTGCCGGTCGCCCAGGGCGCCGATGATCAATACGGCGGCCAGGAGCACCGTCAGCCCGATGACCAGGAAAAGCAGCTTTTTGCCGTGATGCGCCGTCATTGCGGCAGATCTGCGCGCCATATGCCGGCCTCCCTTCGTTTACGGATAGATTGTCCTGCCGTGCGCGTCCGGCACACCGCAGAAACGGTAGAAAAAAGTGTTGATCACGTCGCGCCATTCCCGCGCGTCCTTCAGCTGGAGCGCCATGCGCTCCTCCGCTTCCTTCCAGTCGGGCTCCGGCAGGCTGAGGCCCCGCAGAACCCCGGCCATCCGCTCCGCCAGCTCTACGCCCAGGAAATGATCGTCGTAGATGCGCTGGATCAGCGTCCGGCCGTCCCGCATCACATAATTGTACGGCAGCCGGTGGAAAAACAGAAGCAGCCTGTCCGGGCAGACGGCAGGATCCTCGTACATCCCGCGCAGCGGTTCCGGGTACTGGGCGGTATAGCCCGTGCCCGCGGCAGTACGGTCGATACCCACGGCGTTCCGGTCCGCCCGGTGATAGGTCCCCCACAGGTCGAACTCGTACCCGTCCGGGTTCGGGCCGTAATGGGTGTGGGGCGTGACCATCCAGTTGAGCCCCAGCGGCGCGGTGTACAGCTCATAGACTTCCCGGCTGCCCGACAGCAGGCCGCGCAGGGCCGCGCGTTCCTCCTCCGGCAGGTCGTAGGTCAGGCGGATCCAGTCGTCCGTCACCTGCTCCGGATCTGCAGCCGGGTCCCAGGCGAAACGCCCGTAAGCGTACAGGTTCAGCGCCGCGAAGGGGTGTCCCGTCCAGAAATAGCCGCGGCCCAGGTTGGTGACCGCCGCCACCGCCCCGATCCGCTCCGGCGGCAGGACTTCGAAGATCTCCCGCCACATGGGCGGCATGGCGTACACGTCGATCTGCTGGCCGGTGTATTCCTGGGCCAGCTGGAGCTCCAGCGCCATGCGCGTCTTCTCCATGCCCAGCAGCAGCGGGGAGACCGGCTCCCGCACCTGGAAGTCATAAGGGCCGTTCTTGATCTGCAGGATCACGTTGCCGTCAAAATCCCCGTCCTGGGGCCGGTACAGGTCATACGCCGCGCAGGGGCGGTCGGTGGCCGTGTTGCGCCAGTCCTGCAGGCAATCGTATACGAAAGCGCGCCAGACCACCACGCCCCCGTGGGCCGCCACCGCCCGGGCCAGCACGTTCGCGCCTTCCGCGTGAGTGCGCCCGTAGGCATTGGGGCCGGGCCGGTGCTCGCTGTCCGCTTTCACCAGGAAGCCCGCCAGGTCGGGGATGGCCGTCCAGACCCGGTCCGCCGTCATGCGCCAGAAGCGCTGCGCCTCCTCCGAGAGCGGATCCGCCGTAGGCAGACCCTCCGAAAGGGGCATGCTGAAATCCACCGACACCATCAGCCGCACACCGTAAGGCCGCAGGACGGCCGCAAAGGCCGCCAGATCGGGCAGCATGTCTGTCAGCAGCCGCTGGGCCGGGGCGTGGACGTTTACGTTGTTCAGGCAGAGCACGTTAATGTGCGCGCAGGCCAGCAGCCGGCCCAGATAACGGATGCGGGCCGGGTCGTAATCGAAGCGGCCGCCTTCGAACCAGAGGGAGCGGCCCGAATACCCGCGCTCCACCGTGCCGTCCATGTTGTCCCAGCCGTTGAGCATGCGCAGCGGATATCGCGGGGACGATGCCATCCCGTCAGCGGCCCCGCCGGTGATCAGGGCGCTGATCAGGTCATAGGCCCCGTACAGGACGCCCGTATCCCCGCCCGTGACGGTCCAGCGTTCCCCCGCGCGGCGCACCCTGTAGCTTTCCCCCAGGCTTTCGTCCACGGCCAGCCCGAAGCTTTCGCCGCGTCCCGCAAAAAAAGCCGTCAGCTCCGCGCGGGCCGTTTCAGCGGGCGTGCCGCAGGGCGGCAGCGTTTCCGCCAGTTTTTTCAGCCACAGGCCGTCATATTCCTTCATCCGTGCTTTCCCCCTGATACTTGTCAAGATCGAACACCAGCTCCTGCCCCGGCGCGGGCTCGCACAGGCCGGTACGGATGCCCCGGGCCGCGCCCGTATCGGTGGGCCGGGCGGCATTCAGGCAGGCCACGGTGAGGCCGCTGAAAAAGGCCTCCACCGTCTCCCGCCCGTAAAGCGCCTGGCGGTGGGAGCAGAGCGCGTGCGTAAACGGGCAGTCCCGCAGCAGCCGACGCATGTTCCGCAGGTACTCCACCACCGGCAGCGCCTCGGGAAAGAAGAGCCAGGTGGTCGGGTTCCAGTCGTCCCCCGTGAGCAGCAGCCGGTATTCCGGCACATAAAGCACGAGGCTGCCCGGGGTATGCCCGGGACAGTGCACCGGCTGCAGGGTGAGCCCGCCCAGGTCGATCAGCCTCTCTTCGATCGGCTGCGGCTCCGGCATTTCGGCACCCAGATATGCCGCTTCATCCACGGCGAAGCCCTTCGCCCTGGCCGATTCCAGCACCAGCTTCCGCTGGGCGGGAGCGGTGTAGGTCCGGTAGATCCCGAGATCCTCCGGACGCATCCACACCCTGTCGAAGCCCATCGCGCCGAGGGCGTGGTCGTGGTGCCCGTGGGTCAGGATCAGCCGGCAGGGCAGGTCCGTCAGGGACGTTGCGGCAGCGCCGGCCGGTTCCAGGCCGTAACCCGCGTCCACCAGCACCGCCTGATGCCTGCCCGCCAGCAGCGTCATGCATACGCCCATGGCGTCCCCGATATGGTATACGCCCGGGAAATATTCCTTCACATCAAATCCCATGTCATCGCTCCTCAAACCGGAAGCCCTTGATATGCACCTTCTCCACAGCGGTGAAATACAGCGCGTGCAGGCCCGTAAGCGGCGCGGGCAGTGTGAAATAACAGGACTGGTAGGTGTTCCAGACGCTGGGCATCTGATACCGGCAGGTCATCAGCTTCTTTCCGCCCTCGTCCGGACAGCCGTCCCACAGTCCGATGTCGTAGGGCCTGTCGTCCAGGGCGAATATCGGCAGTTCCAGCCGGTCCGCGCCCGAAGGACCGAAGTCGACCCGCGAAAAGCCGATGCAGCTGGGGCCTTCCCGGTCGAAGGCGAGCCCCTGCTCGTTGCCCGGGGAGATCTCCCCGACGCGCACGTCGGCAAGGGACGCGGAAACCAGGCGGTAGGGATCCAGTTTCGGCGCGCCGAAGCCTTCCGCAAAGAGCTGATAGGTGGACAGGACGCGCGTATGGCCGCAGCCGTTGGCGGCCGTGGCCCGCAGCCAGAAGCGGCCGTCCGCCGAAGCGCGGACACGGGCAATGTTTCCGTCCAGCCATTCCGCCCCGGCGCCGGGATAGTCCACCCCCTGGGCCGTCGTCACCCGCAGCGTGACCGGATCATCAGCGCCTGCGGGCTCCTGCATGACACGAAAATCCGCCGTGGGCCGCTCCGGCGTCAGCGGGTGCGGCTCCACCGGAGCCAGGTCGATGCGGCGGATCCAGGGCCGCTCCGTCTCCGGCGCTTCCGCGGGCGTGATCTTCACCGTCGGCAGCGGCTGCGCGCTCCGGTCCGGCAGGACCGGCAGGGTGATCTCCGCCGGGATGAGCCCCGGTGAAGTCACGCGGATCCGCACTTCGCCCGCGTCCTTCGCGCCCACAATGGCCAGCAGCTTGCCGGAAAACAGCCGCTTCCTGTCTGTCTTATAGGACGTCCAGTCCGTGCTGTCGCCGTTGTCCAGCCCCATCAGGGAGCCGGGGCCTTCGACCGACACCTTGATCGGCGCATTGGCATCCCTGACGGCATGTCCCTCCGCGTCCGCCGCCTGTACCGTCAGGAAGGCCAGGCCGCCCGTCCGGAGCTCAGCCCGGTCGCCGGAAACGGTCAGTGCCGCGGGATCGCCGTAGGTATGCGCCGAGTCCCGGGCCAGCAGCCGCCCTTCCGGGTCGTATCCCCGGGCCTCCAGCACCCCGTCCTCATAGGGCACCTGCCACACGGGCAGGCAGGCCGCCGCGTCGTCGCGGTCCACCGCCTTCCTGCCCAGGCTCACGCCGTTGAGCAGCAGCTCCGCGCAGGCGCAGCTGGTCATCACGGGCACGTCGATGATCTGGCCCCTGTTCCACTTCCAGGTGACACCGATATGGACCATCGGCGCGTCGTCCCACATGGCACGGTAGAAGCAGTAGGTATCCTTGGGGAAGCCTGCCGTGTCCGCCTGGCCGAAATAGCTGTTCTTGGTGTGGTAGGGCGTCGGCTCGCCGATATAATCGATCCCGGCCCAGATGAACTGGCCCAGGGAATAACGGGTCACCCGGTCCTCCGCCAGCATGCGCTGCAGGTTCTGGACGCCCCAGCTGGTTTTGCTGTTCAGCAGGGCGGAGCACTGCAGGTCCTCCTCCGCCATGATATCCTCCGCCATCGGGAAGTGGTACACCCCGCGGCTCTGCACCATGGAGGAGGTCTCGCTGCCGTAAATCACCCAGTCCGGATGGGCCCTGTGGTGCTCCGCGTAGTGCGTCTCGGCATAGTTGTAGCCGGGCAGCTTCACGTATTCCGCAGCCCGCTGGGCGCCTTCCCAGGGCATATAATTGCTGCCGAAGGTGACCCGCGCCTGCCCCAGCCGGTCGTGCAGGCGCACCTCGTCGGTCAGGCGGCAGGTCCACTGATAGCCCTTTTCCCCCAGGAACACGTCCTGGATCTCATTGCCCAGGGACCACATGATCACCGAAGGATGGCAGCGGTCGCGCCGGACCCAGGAAGCCACGTCTTCCCGCCAGGTATCGGGGAAAAAACGCGCGTTGTCGAACTTTGTCTTGGGGATCTCCCACATGTCATAGCCTTCGTCGATCACCAGCACGCCCATTTCGTCGCACAGGTCCAGGAACCTTGAGGCGGGCGGATTATGTGTGGTTCGGACCGCGTTGGCTCCCATCTTCTGCATCAGGCGGAGCTGGCGGCGGGCCGCGTCCGGATGGAAGGCCGCGCCAAGAGCGCCCTGGTCGTGGTGCAGGCATACCCCGTGCAGCTTGACGTGCTCCCCGTTCAGGAAAAAGCCCTCGTCAGTGGTGAAGGCCGTCTCCCGGAAACCGACGCGCCGCCGCTCCAGCTGGTCCTCCAGGGCCAGTTCCAGCGTATACAGCTTCGGCTGCTCCGGCGACCAGGCCGTGAGCCCGCCGACCTCGGCGGTGAACCGGACCTCATTGCCGGCAGCCCGGGCCTCGTCCTGCCACAGGCAGCGTTCCCCGTCGTACAGCCGCGCCTGCACGGCCCGGCCGTCCGCGCGGACGGTCTCCGTCAGGACGGTCAGTTCCCAACTGTCGCCGTCGCGTTTGGTTCGCAGAGCGATCCCGTCCGGCACCAGATGCGCCGGGCGGAAGCTCCGCAGTTCCACGTCCCGGTAGATGCCCGCGCCGGAGTACCAGCGGGAATTGGGGCAGCGGTAGCGCACCTGCACCGCGATCTCGTTCTCCCCCGGCCGCCTGAGGCCTTCCAGCGGGACGTCAAAGGCCGTATATCCGTAATGGTGCTCCGCCACAGGACGCCCGTTCAGATAGATGAGGCAGTCCATATAAACGCCGTCGAAGTGCAGGAAGACCTCCGAATGGTCTTCGGGGATCAGCGCCGCATCCAGGGTTTTGAAATACCAGCCGTCCGCGTCCCGGTAAAAATCCTCCGGATCACTGATCGCCCAGTCATAGGGCAGGCAGACCGTTTCCGCCGCGCGGACGCGGACCTCCTCGTACCGGCTGTCCGCCTCCGCTTTCAGAAACCGCCATCCATCGTTGATCATCCGCCGCATGTCCCGATCTCCTGAGAATGATTTTGAAAAATATTTATTTCGCTGCACGCCGGTTTTTTCCTGCCGGCACGGTCTGAAAATAAAGATTGACAACCCGGAAAAACCGCGCTATAATACCTCCGTTGCGAAGGGGAATGGTGTAATGGCAACACGTGGGTCTCCAAAACCTTTGTTGAGGGTTCGAGTCCTTCTTCCCCTGCCAGATTTCTTAGTGCAATCCGTGTAAAAACGGGTTGCATTTTTTGTGCAATCAGCTGACTGCTTTGAGCATGTCG
>JBGUIY010000212.1:0-7490 GCA_045113475.1 Christensenellales bacterium
ATACATTCTACAACAAAATGGAGCTTTCTTCCACCTCCTCAGTGGTCGAAAGCTCCGTTTTTGTTGCCGGGGTTGTGCAACAGCCCCATTCAATTTAAGAGCGGATCAGGCGGGACTGCCGCCTTTGGGCAGCCGGCAGGCAAACACCAGCCGGCCGTTTTCCATGGCTGCCGATATACTGCCGCCGTGCTTCTCCGCAATGGCCGCGGCGATGGCCAGGCCGATCCCGAACCCGCTCTGTTTGTCCTTGTTCCGGGAGGGATCGGCGCGGTAGAACCGGTCAAACAGCTGGCGGCACTGCTCCGCGGTCAGCGGCTGGGACACGTCGTTGGATACGGTCAGCAGGACGTGGCGTCCCTCGTTCTTCGCGCCTGCCCTGATATCCCCTTCCGCCGGAGTGTACTTGACGGCGTTATCCAGCAGGGTGGATATCAGCCGCTGGATGGAAGCCCGGTCGCCTTTGAGGGTCAGTCCCTCCTCCGCTTCGACGGTCATGGTTTTCCCCTGGTATTCAGCCATGGCCACAAAGGGTTCCGCCGTTTCCCTGAGGAGCGGGGCGACGGAGACAGGCTCCATGGCCAGGGGTGCGTTTTCTTCCTCCATACGGGACAAGTATACCAGCTCATCCACCAGGTGCCGCATCTGGGCGGTCTGCCTTTGCGTGCTCTTGACCCACTGGCTGTCCGGCTGCTCCATCTGAAGCAGTTCCATATTCGTGGAGATCACGGTCAGCGGCGTTTTCAGCTCATGGCTGGCGTTGGTGATGAACTGTTTCTGCTGCTCCATGTTCCGGATCGTGGGCTCGATGGCTTTCCTGCTGGCCAGGGTGACCAGCAGAAAGGCCAGCAGGATGCCGCCCAGGCACGCGAGGGCCGAGATCAGCGCCAGCGTGCGCACGGCGGCCAGCCTGGTCTCGCAGTTCAGAAACACGGCCGTCCTGCCGCCCCGGGGATTATCCCGGATCACGTACAGGTAATCCTGCAGGAAAGCTGGGTCATGCGCATCGCTCCGGGAGATGGCCTGGGCAGCCAGGTCCGTGGCGGTCTGCTCATCGAGCTCCGGGATGTTCATGAGATTGACGTTGCGCTGCGTTCCGCTGCTGTCCCATGAAACGGAGAACCATCTGGATTCGCCCACCAGATTGCGGGCGTGCCGGTTCCTGCCAATCATGCGCCGGCCGATGTCGTCGCGGGGAACTGCTTCGTTCTCCGACAGAAATGCGATCGTTTCGGCGAGCTCTCCCCGGACGCTGATCCAGTTTGCCGCGTTCACGATGCCGACCACCAGCACCATGGCCACCGTCAGGGCCACCAGCGCGATGCGGATGAACCGCCGCTGCAGTTTCTTGATCATGCTTTTTTCTCCAGCGAATAACCCGTTCCCCGGTGCACCCGGATCTCCACGGATGTATCCAGCTCCGCAATTTTTTTCCGCAGGGTGGATATGTTGACCCAAACCACGTTGATCTCCGCCTCGGAATCCCAGCCCCAGACCTTGTCCATCAGCTGCTGTACGGAGAAAAGGATGTGGGGATTCTCCATGAACAGGGCCATCATCTGGTAGGTCTTCCCGACCAGGCGCACGGTGCGGTCTTCGCAGCTCAGCTCGTTGGTGCCTTTGTCGAGAGACAGGTCCTCAAAGCGGATGATGTCCGGCACGTAGGCGTCCCGCCGGCGGAGCATGGCGCGTACCCGCGCCAGCAGCTCCTGCGCGTTGAAGGGCTTGGGAAGATAGTCGTCCGCGCCGGCGTCCAGGCCGGCCACCCGGTCCTCTATGGCGTCCCGGGCAGTCAAAAGCAGGCAAGGGGTTTTCAAGCCCTCTGCCCGCAGGTGCCGCAGCACCTCTATACCGTCCATCCGGGGCATCATCCAGTCCAGAATGATACCGTCATAGGATTCGGCCTGCGCGTAGCTCAGCGCGTCCTCGCCGTCATACACGGCGTCCACCTGATAGCCTGAACGGACCAAGAGTGTTTTCACTGCGTTGTTCAGGTCACGATCATCCTCGGCAAATAAAATCCGCATCGTTAATCACCCGTGTATTATCATACCAGAATTATTCCGGTCTGTCATGCAGAAAATCCGGGCATTCTGTCATCCGGTATCCGCCGGATTTCCGGCATTCATATCACCGGCCTCTGCGGCCGCCCGTCATTTGATTGGGTATGGAAGACACCTGCTGACCGTTGACGATAATGGTGCCGCCGTTATACTGGGCAGTCCCGTCATAATCGAAGGTGCTGCTGCCGGTTACACGGATGATCCCGCCGTTTACAATGATATGACCGTTGGCGTCTATGCCGTCCGTATCGCCGTCGCTCATTACAATGGTGATATCGCCGTCATTGATCTCAATGAGAGGGGTATAAGCGCTGGATTTCCGGCCCGCGTTGATACCGTCGCCGCTGCTCTCGATGCTCATGGTGCCGCCGTTGATCTGGATATAGGTTCCTTCGATGCCTTCGTCCGCCCGGATATACTGGGTGCCGCCGTCGATCTGTACCACGGATGTGCCGTGAATGCCGTCATCACCGGCGCTGATCGTCAGGCTGCCGCCGCTGATATACACAAAACCTTTTTTGGCGTCTTTTTCATTCTCCGCATGCAGCCCGTCCATACCCGCGGTCAGGTCCAGCGTGCCGCCGGCGATCCGGATGGAATCGCTGGCTTCAATCGTCTTCGAATAAGCGTTGATCCGGTATGTACCGCCGGTGACCTTGACATCGTCCTTGCTGACAATGCCGTTATTTGTGGACGAAATGTCCAGGGCTGCGGTGCCGTTCATGGTCAGGTCGGCCTTCGAGAAGATGACGCCGTCAGTGTTCGTGCTCCCGTCCGCGCGGAACGTCCCCGTCACAGCCAGGCTGCTGTCCCTGCTGACTGTAATGAATGCCTTGTCGGCGGATTTTATGTAGATCGCCGGGAAATCGGCGTTGGTGACGTAAACGCCGTCAAGCACAAGCTGTACTTTGTCGTCCTTTCCGGCCTCCACAATCACCGTGGCATCATCTGCCGCGCCGGTGATCACGTATACGCCCGCCGTGGTGATCCAGATGTCCTGCCCGTCCGATACGGTATATTTGACGGCGCCGGCCAGGTCTGCCGTCTGTCTCAAATCCCGATCGGTGAAAAGCTCTTCAGAGGTATAGACCGCAGAAGACGCCGCGGAGGCCGGAACTGTGAAAAGAGCGGCGAGGAGAACGGCAGATATAAGGAATCCTGTAAAGCGTTTCATGATTGTTACGCCTTCCTTTCCTGGCTGCGAAACCAGTTTATAAGGTGACTGAGAATAAACGCAAATCACATTTCGTGGCGGGCTTCTGCGATCCGGGCCAGCGAAACAGGCAGGTTCCCGTTCCTCTCCCGGACGGCGTCCAGGAAACGCTTGCCTGCCGCGGGATCCCGCAGCACGCCGCGGTAGATCAGCTGATACGCCGTACCCATTTCCACCGTACGCACGCGGATCAGCTCATGGACTGCAAAGTGCGCGTCCAGCAGATCTTCAAACAAGCCGTCATAATCCAGACTCTCGGGAATGGATATGCGCACTTCCCGCTGATTATCCGCCGCCTGTCCGAATCTGCAGGCTGACAGGACAGCGTGGAATGCCAGACAGAGCACCATCAGCAGGCAAGCCACTGCCACGTACCCGGCTCCCAGACAAAGGCCCACTGCCGCCGCCAGAAAGATCGCCAGGATCTCCTGTCCGCTGCCCTGAACGGAGCGGAAACGGATCAGGCTGAAGGAGCCTGCTACAGCGATCCCCGCACCCAGATTGCCGTTGACCACCATGATGATTGTGGCGGTGATCAGAGGCAGCAGCGCCAGCGTGAAGGCGAAGGAACGCGTAGCCGTCAGGTTCTTCTTCGTGTAATACAGCGATCCCGCAAACCCCAGGAGCAGCGCAAGCCCCAGCACCAGCAGAATACTCCCCCAAGTCAGGCTTCCCGTGATAAAGATACTGTTGAGCAATTTGCTCCACTCCTTTCCATTCTTTCCTTCTGCGGCCGGATATACTGACGGTACGCCAGGCCGTATTTGGAAAAATGTGTCCTGCGTGCCCCGGTGTCCCGAAGCAGACGCGTGAGCCACAGGGGATAAACCCCGTTTGTTTTGATTTCCATCAGCCGCTGATCGGCAGGCAGAAGAGAAATTCCCGGTTCTTTGGAATTCAGATCAAGCTCCCAGTCCCGAAAAGTCAGCCTGCGGTCAAAGGTAATGCGCACCCCCGGCAGTTCCGGGCAGGACCAGGCATCCCTTTCATAGGAGATGACTGCGGCAGGATGCAGAAGATACCGTTGCAGCATCCACTGCACTTCCCGTCCAACCTGCCCGGCTTTTTCTGGTATCCGTCTCCAATACAGCGCGCTCATTGCTTCCTTCAGCGGCATTGTTGTCCTCCGCTTGTAGACCACGCCGCTGTATTTTTTCTTGATTTCCACAAAGGATTGCGTCAGGGCTCCCGGCTCGCCGTATGCCCGCAGGCGCAGTTTCTCCTTATAAGCGGGACGCTCCAGGGACGCGCGGATCAGAGCGTGATCCTCCGTGTCATAATACAGGCTTTGTACCCTTGGACTGCCGAAATCCGCCTTTCTGAAGCCCAGCCGCATGAGTCCCATTTCCATTGCGGCTGCCTGGGATAAGGTCAGCAGATATTTGGTCTCGACCCGCGCAAAGCATTCTTCCATCCTCAACGCCCTCTTCGTCCATGGCCGCGGCCTTCATTATTGACCTGCGGGTCTCTGCCGGGAACACCCGGGGTTGCTGAATTGACGCTATCCGCTACGGTGCCGCTTTCGATCTTCCGGCTGCCGACCAGAACGGTGAGGCCGCTGGCGTCAGCCTGCGCAGAAGTGGATATCGTCAAAGCGCTGAAAGCATTCTCCGGGGCGAATGTCCCGATGATGCCGCCATTCGCATCCGTCAGGGTGATCGTCTCGCCGGCTTCGCCGGAGGCAGAGAAGGTGAGCGTCTTCAGGCCGGAAAGTCCTGCGCCGCCCCGCCCGCGGCCGCCGCCGCTGATGCCTGCAGTCGCCAGGATCAGCGTGCCGCCTGTGATCGTGCCGCTGCCGTTGAAGTCGATGGGGCCTTCCATGCCGCTGGCAGCCGTCCAGACGCCGGTCACACCGCCGGTGACGGAAATACTGCCGTTGCTGTCCAGACCGTCGCCGCCCGCCGTGACCGCGATCGTGCCGCCGGCAATCGTCAGCATTCCGCTGTCTGCGGACGCCGTGTAACCGCCCCGGCCCCGGCCGCCAAACCCGGAACCGCCGCTGCTGCCGGAGGCATTGATGCCGTCATCGGAGGAGACGATCCGGATGTCACCGCCGTTCACCGTGACATTTTTGCCCTCCAGCCCCTCGTAGCACTGCGCGATTCTGATGATCCCCCCGTTTACGGTCATCTCCTGGTCTGCGTGCATGCCGTCGTCGCCGGACCTGATGTCAAAAGTCCCCCCGCTCACGGTCACGTTTACGCCATGCAGGCCGTCGTCCGCGCAGTCAAAGGTGTATGTGCCGCCCAGCACCGTCAGGTCAGTGGCTGCTTTCGCTGCCTTCTGAGACTCGCTGCTGTCTGAAGCGCTGACTGTGCCGCCCTGGTTGCCCATGCGGCCACGGCCGCCGAAGCCGCCCCTGCTGTTGGCGGAGGCACGCACCGTACCGGCGCCGCTGCCGGTTTTCACCGTTACAGAACCGCCGGCCAGAACCATCCAGCCTTTTCCTTCCATATCCGTCCGGGTCGTCGTGAGGCCGTCCCCGCCGGCTGTGACGTTCAGCGCACCGTCCAGTACCAGCATGGAGTTACGGCCGCGGATACCGTCCGTCACGGCATTCACCGTGATATTCCCGTTGGCGATGACCAGATCCGCTTTGCTCTGGATGCCGTGTTTCTGGGTACCGTTGGCGATGAGGCTGCCGGTGCCGTTGATGGACAGGTCGTCCTCCGCGTACAGGGCTGCGCCGATGGTATCGTCGTCATCGGTGATCACGGAGCCATCCGTCAGGGTGTTCACCGTGCCCTCCGCCAGGGTAATGATCAGCTTGTCCGACTGGGTTTCATAGATCGCGGGGCCGCGGGGGCTGGTGATCGTCACGCCGTTCAGGATCAGGCGCACCTTCTCTTCCTCCGGCACTTCGATGACGATTTGCCCGCTCAGCGTGCCGGAGAGCAGGTAGTCTCCCTTCTGGCTGATGGTAAAAACGCCGTTCTGCACAGCATTCAGATCAATCGTCTGCACGTCTTCCGGACGCCATGTGTCATCCACATCTTTATTCTTGTACAGGGTGCTGACATCGACCGGCTCTTCCGCGATTGCGGTGACGGTCAGAGATCCCAGGGCCAGGACCAGCGTGAGCAGAACAGAAAGAACAGGCTTCAGCTTCATGGTGTCATTCTTCTCCCTTCCAGTGAAGTACGCTTTGGGTGATGCCGCTGAGGCACAGGCCGGCCAGCAGCCAGCGTGAAATGGCGTTGTCGATAAAGTTCATCATGGGATTGAACTGATCCAGCACCAGGAAAACCGCGAACATCAGGGACAGGATCACTGTCAGATGGCTGAAAAGAGTATACGCTTTATTCATGTTCCTTCACCTCCGCGATCAGCAGGGCGTCGCTGCTTTCCCGGCCCCCGCCGGAAGGATCGTTGATGACCGCGTCGTTCCAGACCATGATGGAGGAGTTGCCGCCATCCAGGTTATATGCCGCGGTGCAGCCGAGATCGTAGAACAGCCGGCTCAGGTCCGGCAGGGTGATGCCCGCTGATTCTCCGCGCCCGTCCACCACGACCATGCAGTAATGACCTGGTTCATAGTAGCCGATGGCGGTCCGGGGATTCGCGGAAATGATGCGGTTGGTGCTGGAGAAAGCGGTGAGCACGCTGCCGTCGGTATCCAGCAGCGCCGGCCCGAACGTCCAGGCCTGCCACGCGCCGTCGCGGATGGCGTCCTCCACCGAGAAGGACGCTCCGGGCATGACCCGCATGGTGCCGTCATAGTACAGCACGCACACGTCGCAGCCGGTCCGGTTGGCCCTGTAGATCACGCCGTTGCGGATCACCACGCCCTCGCTGGTGTTGCCGTAGTAATCGCCGTTGACAGCCAGCAGGGCATTGTTCAGCGCGGCCATGTCCGTGATGCTGTCACGGAAGCCGGAGCCGTAGGTGTTTCTGGCCAGGGCCGACCGGAAGCAGGTGATGTCCCGCACGTAGATATCGGCCAGGTAATAGGTCGTCCTGCCGAGGGTTTCTTCCGTGACGGTGATGGAGATGTCCGGGCTTGAATAGCTGTTCTCCGTCGTAACGACGGTTTCAGTGTATTTATCGGCGAATTTCTCGCTGATGGGTGTGTCGTCGGCTTCCGTGGTTTCGCCGCCGTCTTCCGTCAGCGCGCTGCCGCCCTTGCCGTTCATCTCTTTGCCGGCGCCTCTGCCGCCGTTTTGCCTGCCGCCCCTGGCTGAAAGCACAGGCACGTCACCCGCGCCTGCAGATGCGAG
>JBGUIY010000213.1:0-2409 GCA_045113475.1 Christensenellales bacterium
ATTCCCCTGCGTGGGTGTCAAACCTCCCCGCAGCGCAGGACGAGACTGTGACCCAGCTGTTTGTGGTCGCCGGCCTCGGCATGGACAAGACCACCGCGACTATCTCGATGCACCAGCGGGATGAGGCGGGAAACTGGAAGCAGATTATCTCCACCCCCGGCTTCGTGGGCCTGAACGGCCTCTGCCTGGATGCGGACCACAGAGAGGGCTGCGCCCAGACGCCGATCGGGGTCTATCATTTCAACAAGGCCTTCGGCATCGCCGCCGACCCCGGATGTGCGATCCCCTACATTCAGGTGGATGACAACACCTACTGGTCCGGCGATCCTGACCGGCAGTACAATCAGATGGTGGACATCCGGGAGGTTCCGGACCTCGTCATGGACGACAGCGAGCACATCGTGGATTATGAATATCAATACCAGTACTGCCTGAACATCAGCTTCAATGAGGAAGGCACGTCCGGCCGCGGCTCCGCGATCTTCCTGCACTGCTTCGGACCGCTCAAGCCCTACACCGGCGGCTGCGTGGCGCTCCCCGAGAACCTGATGAAAATGGTGATGCAGACGGTCCGGGAAGACTGCGTGGTGATCATCGACACGCTGGAGAACCTGGGCGGCAGTTTCTGATACGAGCCTCTGACCAGAACGTCCAAAGGGCTCGGAATCCATCTGCCGAAACATGCACAGGCAGGAGGAAAACAGTATAAGTCCCATCACCTGAACAGTCAGGCGGATGAGATTGAAAGAAGATGGCTAAAACGCCATGATTGAAAAGGCATCCTGGAGTCTCGCTGCGAGTTTCAGGATGCCTTTTCCGGTCATATGCGGCGAATCAGTCAGTGGTACCGAAAATCAGCAGACGTGGCCAAACGGAATACACGCAGGTCTGATATCGATGAACGCATTGCTCCTCTCGGCCGGAACAGCTGCCACAGTCAGACGGGCTGCGTAAAAACAAGTGCAGCGGATGAAAATCCACTGCGGACACAGGGCTAACGAAGCGGAGAAAGATGATCCCGGCAGCGAACCTCCCGGGAGAGATTCCTGATATCCGATCCGTACAGGACGAAAGCGGGAGCTTCCGGGATCATGGACAAACGCAGCCCGCGAACGGCCTGTTTGCGGCATGCCATTGTGTCCGAACATCATCGACATAGAAGGAGAACCGAGATTTATGAAGAAATTCGTATCTATTCTGGCAACCGCGCTGCTGTTGATGTCCATGACCGCGGCCTTCGCCTCAACTCAGAAGATCGGCGGAGAGGGAACCATGTATGTCTATACCAAAAACGGGGGGCCTCTCAACGTGCGCAGCGACCCCCGCACCGGGAATAACGTCATCGGCCAGCTGGAATACGGCGCAGCCGTCTATGTGACCGTATTCGACGGTGACTGGTGCGGCATCAAATACAACCACGTGATCGGATGGGTGCAGAGCCGCTTCCTGCAGTGGTACGCGCCGGACCCCAGGCCCACCCCCGCTCCCACGCCCGCTCCCGATCCTGACCCCGGGTACGATCCAAGTGCGGCGGAGCTTCAGAACGAGGTCACCATCACGCCCATCCAGGTCCAGGTCGTGGCCGGCCGCTCTACCGGCTGGGCGGACATGCGGATCCTGCCCTCCATGGACGCCGGACGTGTACAGTACTGCACTGACGGCATGCAGCTGTCCGCTTTCGCTGAAACCCCGAACTGGTTTCATGTGACGGATCCCTCCTCCGGCAGCATCGGCTACATCCGAAAGGACTTACTGATGATCATTCCTGCGGTACAGCCCGTCGTGGACGGCGAAACCTGGATCGGCACGCTGAACGTGAACGGCCAGTTCCTGATTCAGGGCAAAATGCCCGAGGGATATAACCTGCAGCTGATTTCCACTCAGAGCAGCCGGATCATCGCCGCACTGACCACGGATGATGCCCAGCGTCCTCAGATGATGCTGACGATCGCCTTTGATGAAATGTACACCGGCGTGGAAAGGCTGAACGACCTGAACGAGGAGGATATGGCTTCGCTGAAACAGACCTACACGGACATGAATACGGTGACTTTCTCAGAAACGGCCACCGCCGCGGGAACAAGGCTGCTGATCGCCAGGGAAACCGGCAAAGACGAGGACTTCGTCAGCATCTTCTCCCTGTACAAGGGATACGCGATCGAATTCCTGCTCTCTCCGAACCCCGGCGCTGCCAGCCAGTCCCTGACTGACGAGCAGCTGCAGACGGCAGTCGATTTCCTGAGCAACCTGGAATTCATCCCCGCCAACGGAGCGGAAAATGCTCAGAACAGCTGATGCCCGGCGTTGACGCCGGAGCGCACCCGTCAGTTTGAAAACAAAGGAACCACCGATCAAATGAGGCGGTCAGACGACGCATGGATAATTCGATATGATCAAGCTGTATGAAGT
>JBGUIY010000214.1:0-2806 GCA_045113475.1 Christensenellales bacterium
CAGCGTGGGCATTGTTTTTTGACAGTCTCAGGCGGATGCGGGGCATACTTCCCCGCATCCGCTTAAATAATGCCCGGAACGAATCTGTCCGACGGAACCGTTCAGGGTTTTTGCCCCTGACGGTGCGCCTTCTGTCCGGCTCTTTTTCCCAGTCTGTTCGCCAGCGCAACATAGCCCCAGCCGACAGCGAGCAGAAACAGCAGCAGAACCAGGATCCACCATACACAGCCCATATACGGCAGCCCCTTCGTGAAGCCGAACGCGCCGGCCGGACTTCCCCAGTTCAGGAAAAAGTAAGGATAGTTCTGACCTTTTATAAACGCCCATCCCCGAACATACCCGATGCCGGCGTAGATGGCATAGAGCATCGGCGGGATGATCACCCAGATCACGCTTCTCCGCTTGAGCCCGGCGCCGGATGCAGCCACGAAGAAATCGGCAATCGCCGCGATCGGAACGACCACATGGGTCAGTGTATTCTGGATATTCCAGGCCCGATTTCCCAGGATGGGGGCAAGCAATAATACAAAGACGACGCCGGTCAGCGTGATAGATACCGTGCCCACAAGCTTCACAACATAGCCGGCATTGCCGACCGTCCGATTCCGCATCAGCAGAAACGCGCCTGCTGCGCAGAGGATCGCAACGGCAATATTGGACTGGATCGTAAAGAACATGAATACTCTGCTGCCGCCCATGAAGCTGCTCCTGCCTGCGCAAGCGCTTATGACTGTACCCACAGCGGCGGACAGGATCACAATCAGCTTCAGAACAAAGCTGATTCCTTTTTTCGTCTTTGTCATTGCGGCCATACGGCGCTCCCCTCTTCTCAGCCGGGATGGTTCGAGATATTTTCCACTTTGTCGGTTTGTGTTCCTGCGACAGAGCGCAGGAATACAACGATCAGCAGGATGTAGCAAACGGTTTTCGGCAGCATCAGCATGCCGAGCATCGGGACAAGTCCTGCGCCAACCGCCACCGGGATATAGAACAGGAAGGACAGCAGGATATACAGCCACACCGGCGCAAAAATCCGTTCCGCTGTTCTCTTTTGAAAATACAGGCAGCAGACGGCCGCGCCAAGCAGAATAAAGGGGATATTCCGTATCACACCCCATGTCATATCGCTGCTGTTCGAAAGCCAGCCGTTTTGCGGGAACAGGCACAGCACAATCCGCACCGCGGACAGGGTCCATAAAAGAACCGTGGTCCTCCGCTTCTCCTTCTCCCGATACTGGCCCAGCCATACATAGTACAGGAGCAGATAGAAAACAGTCATGGTGACGGACGTCACCAGCTTGCCGACGCCCAACGCAGCGGTAAAATCCGCATCCACAAAGTAGTTCAACACCCGTGGAATGAGATGGAACGCATCCCCGCAGCCCAAAATCAGGGCCGCAGCGCCCATGCGCTTCTGTGTTTTGTTTTTTGCCTTGTACAGCAGCACGCACCCGCTGATCATCGCGAACAGCAGATACAAAACATCAAAGGTCGATTCTCCGTACTTCATCAGAGTCTCATTCCTTCTGCATATTTCTCCAAGCGGATCCAAGCCTTGCCCGGAAGCGGGTTTTGGGTTTTGCTTACCGGGTCGCCAGGGCAGCGCCCATTTCGAAGGCCCGGGCGCACGTTTGCGGGAAAACGGTCTCATGCCGGCGCTGCTTGTGCTCGGGATCAAAGAGCGTCCAGGGCCAGTCTGTTTTGCTGTAATCCTTGAGCTGCAGGGTATCCCCGGCAATCAAGACTTCTGTCGGCCCCACGAACCGGCTGAGCGTCTGCTGATAATTCTGCAGCAGGCCCCCATAGCTGTTGTCCGGCGCGTTGCTGGTCATGATGAGCAGCACGGGGATGAAACGCGTGCTGCAGCAGGGCGTCTCGGCTTGATAGGTCAGATTCTGGAAGATCAAGCGCTCATACAGCGCGCGGAAGGACGCCGTCAACTCACTCAGATAATTGGGCGAGCCGAGGATCAGGCCGTCGGCTTCCCGGATCGCGTCCAGCACGGGGGCAAGCCCGTCCCTGCAGACGCAGCGGCCTTTGTTTTTCTCCCGTTTGCAGCCAAAGCAGGAGATGCATCCGGTATATTTCTCCAGCCGGAACAGATCAAAGCGCTCCACCTGGGCGCCGGTCGACTGCGCGCCATTTGACGCCTCCGTCAGCAAGGTATCCGTATTCCAGCCCTTTCGCGGTCCGGCGTTGACAACAACGATTTTCCTGCTCATTCTTATCATGCTCCTTCTTTCTGTGCTTTCCTTCACCGCCGGCACGCCCGTGTACGAACGCAACTAAAAATCCAAGCTCCTAACCGTTACGATACCATGTTTTGCGTCAAATTTCAATCGCGGATCACACAATACAGGTTCGCCGGTTTTTTCGGCCGTTTTGGACAGCCAAACGCCAAAAACGGGCTATGAAGCATCAAAAAACAAGGCCTCCCTTGTGCGGCAACGCACGCGGGAGGCCTTGGCGGTTCAAACGGCGGAACCGATCCACCGTTCTTGATTCAGGGTTTCAGCTGCAGGTAAAGCTCGCGGTACTGGCGGGCAGAGAGGTCCCAGGAGACGTCCTTCTTCATATCCCGCACGACGATCTCGTTCCAGCGGTCTTTCTGGGTGAAATAAACCGTCTTGGCGCGGATGACCGCGTCCAGCAGAAGGCCGGCCTCGTAGCGGTCAAAGGTGAAGCCGTTGCCTTCGTCGGCAAATTCGTTGTAGGGCGCCACCGTATCCTTCAGTCCGCCGGTCTCACGCACGATGGGGACCGTGCCGTAGCGCATGGCGATGAGCTGCGTCAGGCCGCAGGGCTC
>JBGUIY010000215.1:0-4622 GCA_045113475.1 Christensenellales bacterium
CGTACCATCCATATCAAGGAGATAGAGCTTTTGTTCGCGCAGCTTTTTCTGAAAGTCCATAACCGCCTCAAAGATTCTTGGTAACGATCACGTTCGCGTCCGTTCTGCACACGTTTGCCAATACGACCTGACCGGCTTTTACAGGAGCGTTCAGGGACACGGCGTTCAGCGCCTGCATAATGTCCAGCAGGAGCCTCTTCGGTACCGCTTTATCGGTTTTAACGGGGCAGCGGCGGTACAGCCCGCCTTCAAGCCGTACGGTAGAAGTCAGAACCCTCGTGGGGTTCTTGATCTCATTGTGCCCGTATTCCGCGCCGCGGGGGCAGGAATGGCCGGTGACGCTGAAATCATTCTCTTCATCCACATGGAGGCGGCATCCCTTGGGGCAGACGATACATACAAGTTCTTTCATGGTTTACGCCTCCTTCGCAGACACGGTGATTTCCGGAGCGGTTACAGTATCCAGCAGCTTCCTCGGAAGAAGGATATGCTCCATTTCACCCGGCGCCATATGCTCGCGTTTGTAGCTGGCAAGCAGCTGATCGCCGGCCTTGACTTCGATCACGCTGTTCTTGAATACCCGGCGTACACGGAAGAATACGTCAGCGGCCTTCGGGACGTTGGATATCCTGATCTTCTGAGGCACGGTGTATCCGATGTCCGCGCCGTTTTTAATGATCACGGCTTCGGCATCAGGCTTCCCGCCGAGCACATATGCCGCGGCGGCCGCGCCTGCGCGCTCGCTCTCGGCAGACACATAGTCGACCAGGTCGTGCACATGAACGACATTGCCGCAGGCAAAGATGCCGGGGACGCTGGTTTCCATGTTTTCGTACACGATCGCGCCGTTGGTACGGGGATCCATTTCGATGCCCGCCGCCCGGGTTAGCTCGTTTTCAGGAATCAAGCCGACAGAAAGCAGCACGGTATCGCAATCGAACTCGAGATTCGTTCCCGGGATCGGCTGGCGGTTATCGTCCAGCTTATGCACTGTGACGTGGCTTACGCGGCCGTTGGTGGCAACGATATCGGTGATCGTATGCGACAGATACAGCGGGATCCCCCAGTCCTCAAGGCACTGGACGATATTGCGCATGAGGCCGCCGGAATAAGGCATCAGCTCGACACAGGCAAGCACCTTGGCGCCCTCCAGCGTCATACGGCGCGCCATGATCAGGCCGATATCGCCGGAGCCGAGGATCACGACACGTTTGCCGACCATATAGCCTTCCATGTTCAGGTAGCGCTGAGCGCTGCCGGCTGTGAATACGCCAGCCGGACGGTCGCCGGGGATGCCGATGGCGCCGCGGGTTCGCTCGCGGCAGCCCATGGCCAGAACGATGGATTTCGCTTCCAGCACCTCATATCCATGGGCGGCGGAAATGACGTGCACCTGGTGTTCTTTGTTGATCTCGAGCACCATGGTGTCCAGCATCACTTCGACACCGGTATCTTGCAGCATTTCAATGAAGCGGCCGGCATACTCGGGGCCTGTCAGTTCTTCCTTGAAACGGTGCAGGCCGAAGCCGTTATGGATGCACTGATTCAGGATACCGCCGAGCTCCTTGTCACGCTCGACGATCATGATATGCTTGAGGCCCTTTTCCCAGGCGCTGCAAGCAGCGGCAAGGCCCGCGGGGCCGCCGCCGACGACGATCAGATCATAAATCATTCAACCGTCACCTCCTGCTTGGTTTCAGCCAGAAGCAGCTTACTGCCTGCTCCGTCCTGCGTGATCGTCATAGGATCGGTCTTGAGTTCACGGGACAGGATGTCTACGATACGCGGCCCGCAGAATCCGCCCTGGCAACGGCCCATGCCGCTGCCGGCGCGCCGTTTGACACCGTCGACACTGCAAGGCGGGATCGGGCTGTGGATAGCGTCGACGATTTCGCCTTCCGTAACCGTTTCACAGCGGCAAATGACGCGGCCGTACAAAGGATTCGCTTTGATCGCCTCACGGCGTTCCTCATCGCTCATATAGCGGAAACGTTTCTTTTCACGGGTCGTGATCGGGTTTTCCTTCTTTGCCGGAGTGAAGCCGCACTGGTTCAGCAGCTTGACCGCCTCCAGCGCGATAGCGGGCGCAGACGAGAGACCGGGAGATTTGATGCCGGCCAGATCAATGAAGTTCTTGGCGGCAATACCGATCTGGAACTCGTCCTTTTCCGTATTCGCGCGGATACCGGCGAAATTGCGGATAGCATTCCTGTAATTGATAGTCGGCACGGTCTTGCTGGCTTTTTCACGGACAAACGCCATGCCTTCCGCGGTATTGTTGACACGGTCGCCATCCTCAACGCCAACGGCATTCGGACCGACAAGCAGGTTATGATCCATCGTAGGCGTCACCAGCACGCCCTTGCCGTCCTGATTCGGACACTGGAAGAGCACGTGGTTGGCACGGAAGCATTCAGCTTTGTCCATGACGTAATACTCGCCGCGATTGGGCTTGACCGTAAACGTCTTCTCAGCGACCATTTCATGGATCTTATCACTGTGAACGCCGGCGGCATTGATCACATAACGCGCTTCAAACTCTCCCTTGGGCGTCTTCATCCGGTATCCGCCTTCGGGAAGCGCTTCGATCGCGGTGACGGGAGCATTGAGGGTCAGTTTGACTCCGTTCCTGACGGCAGTTTCCGCAAACGCCAGCGTATACTCCCAGGGAGTAATGATGCCGGCGCTCGGCGCGTACAGCGCGGCACGGGCTTCTTTGCTGACCTGGGGTTCCATCTTCTGGATCTCTTCCGCATCAATGATGCGCAGACCGGGTACGCCGTTTGCAACGCCGCGTTCGTACAGCGTCTTGATCGTGGCCTCTTCCTCCTCGGTAAACGCGAGGACCAGTGAGCCGATGCGCTCAAAGGGAACGCTCAGATCCTTGCACAGCTGTTCAGCCATGGCGTTTCCTTCAACGTTCAGCCTGGCCATCAGCGTTCCGGGCTTCGGGTCGTAACCGGCGTGAATAATCGCGCTGTTGGCCCTCGAAGACCCCATGGATACGTCGTTCTCTTTTTCCAGTATCAGAACATCCGCCTGATACTTGGACAGTTCGAATGCGGCAGCGGCACCAATAACACCGCAGCCAATGATACATACGTCAAACATAGATCAGCCTCATCTCCTTAATTTATATTGGCGTATTATTGGTCTCAGGTTTCGGGATCGCTCTTTTGCTGCGATTCGGCGATCTTGGTTCTGCAGTCCTCAGCATACTTCTTGCTGTTGACATAGTCCCCGAGGGACTCGAAAACATCAAGAGCTTCTTCGTACTCTCCGGAAAGGTACAGATTAGTGGCATACCGGTACCGGCTTTGCGCATATAACGAATCCGCGTCTTTATATCCTTTGACCTGCTCCAGGTATCTCATCGCCGATACGTAGTCAAAATCAACGGAAAACTCCTTCACGCCCTGCTGGTATGCAAGTTCCCGGTACAATTTCTGAGCGTCTGAATATCCGCCGAGGTCATGCAGGATCTGCAGCGCGCCATCCGCCATTCCGGCTTTTTCAGCACACAGTGCCAATTCATAAACCGACGCTTCATCCGCTTCGGATTTCAGAACTTCATAGGCGCGGATAACCGCTTCGTTGCTGTTCAGCTGAGCGATCGCCGAGGTCTGGATCTCAGCGTATTGTGCCTGGTACGCTTCGTTTTCTCCAAGCTGCTTTAATACAGCCAGGGCCTGATACACTTTACCGCTGTTCTTCAGCGATTCAACATAAGCAGCATACGCGCTTTCAATTTCATTTGGCGCCAGGTCGGAAGGATCAATCGCTGACAGGGCCGCAATGCCTTCAGAATACCGGCCGTTTTCGATCATTGACCGTGCCTGGCCGAGCCGGCATTTTTTCAGCATCTCTTCGGAATCTGCATAATTGTCCAGGGCCTCAAACAGTTTGACCGCGTCGTCATAATTCTTTACGGAATAAGCCAATTGAGCGTTCTGGTAATTGTCTTTCGCGCTCTGGATCTGCTCCGCGCAGTCCTTAAAGTCCCCAAGCCGTTCAAATACCGCAAGCCTTTCGGATACATGCAGCTTCATCGCGTTCGCATAGGCGAGCTCGCCGCAGCGATTCGCGAGTACCGAAGCGTCAAGGAATTCGCCGACCTTCAGGAATTCCTGTCGGGCGTCGATCGGCTTTTGCTGCCTCAGCAGTTCCTGGGCCTTCTGGTACGCTTCCACTTTAACAGACAGCGCATCCGCGGCATCGTAGCCTTTGGCAAGCTGCAGCGCGTTATACGCGGTATTGACCCTTCCGCCGGCCAGCTCCGCTTCCGCCACTTTGAAGTAATAAGCTTTGATCAAAGTATCGGTATCGTTGAAGTCTTCCGCCTTTGCAAACGCGGCCTGAGCGCCAGCTACGTCATTCTTTTCAAGCGCTTTGAGGCCTGTATCATAGTAATACTGATTGACAGCCTGATCGGAACTTTCACCTGCCAACGCGTAATACTTCTTGGCGTTGCTGATGGCTGTTTCGTCGATCGTGCCTGTCGCTTCAAGCAGCGAGCGCGCATAAGTCAGGTAAGCGGTCTGGAGGCGCTGCTTCACCGGGTATTCGGTGCTATCCATATACAGGATCCGCTCATAACTGCTGATCGCCTTTTTCAGATTCCC
>JBGUIY010000216.1:0-22706 GCA_045113475.1 Christensenellales bacterium
CAGGGCGGCTTCGGCGGCTGCTTTCAGCCCCGCGAGCTCTTCGGATTTCGCGGCTGCTGCCTGCGCCTGGGCCGTTACGGCTGCCAGCTCGTCGGCAGCGGATTTGGCTTCCTTTTTTGCGGCGTCGAGGAGTGCGGCGGCGACATCGGCAGCGGCTTTCGCGTCCGCCTTGGTCGCAGCTACGAGGACGGAGGCCACGTCATTGTCGGTCATTTCCAGACCGCGCTTTTCCATTTCTTTCCCGATCTCCTGGAACAGCTGCTGCAGCTCATCGTCAGTCAGCGCAGAATAGTCCCGGCTTTCCGCAAATGCGGATACGGTGAAAGCCAGCATCAGCGCTACAAGCGCAACGAGGATCCTTTTCATGTCAGTTTTCCTCCCTGGTGAAATGGTTCGATAAACGATTACTCCGGCAAAGCTGCCGGAGTAATGGAAAGGGTGCGGCGGCCCCGTCAGCGGGCGAGGCGGTACAGCGTTTCGTTATAGATCACGTAGTTGTTGTGCTTGACGGAGAAGTAATCCTTGTTGATATAGGGGATCACGCTCTCACCGTGCCAGTCGATGACGCCCCACAGGCCGTCGGCGTTCTGCGCACTCAGGAAGTAGCCGTCGGCGGAACAGTTGTATTCGCGGATGGCGGCGATGTCGCGGGTCACCGTGCCGTCGGCGGCGATCACGATATAGGTGCCGTCCAGATCGGTGGCATACATGGTGCAGCCGAGCACTGTCACGGCGGCCTTGGCGTACTTGGGTTCGCAGGTGACGTTGCCGTTCAGGTCGACGAAGCCCACCTTGCCGTTGAGCACGACCGCGGCATAGCCGTTGCTGACGTAGCTGCTGGTATTGTTATTGCGCAGGATCTCGTCATATTTGCAGGGGACCACCACCTGGCCGTCGCTCAGGCGCATCAGGCCTTTCTTGTCATAGTAGGACACCACCATGTAGCCGCCGTTATTGCTGGAATAATCGGAATCATAGTCCAGCTCGGTGAGCAGCTTGCCGGTGCGGTCCATCAGGCCCCAGTTGCTGCGGGAGTTGTCGCCTTTGACCCAGTAGAGTTCGCTGCGGCTGATACCGTACACCCGGGAGAGGCCCTTGGCCACCGTTTCGCCGGTGATGCGGGATACCACGCAGTCTTCAAAGCCGACCTTGGTGATATACAGCTCGTCGTCATACAGGCTCTTGTAGTTGGATTCGATGGGCTGGAGGTTTTCGTCATACACCTGGATCTTTTCGTTGCGGTCCTCGGTCAGCAGGTATTTGCCCGCAACGATCTTGGCGCGCTTGTACTGTTCGCGCTTCAGGGAGCCGACCTGGGTGCCGCGGCTGAAGTCGTACACATCGACCGCGTAGATCAGGTAATTGGTCCCGCGCAGGCCGCTGTAGTCATACAGCTCGCTGGTGGTGGGCGTCAGTTTGATGCCGAGCACCCAGTTCTGGTCCAGCACCTTGAAATCGGCGTACTGGTAGGGGGTGAGGATGTTGCCGTGAGCGTCCACCAGCGCCTGGTTATTGAGCTCTCCGGAATCATCCTGGACATAGAAATACCCGTAATCCACATAAGAGAAATGGTTCTTGAACTGCGGTGCAATCAGCACGGCGCCGGTTTCGTCGATCAGGCCGTACTGGCCGTTGCGCTCGTAGATGCGGAAAAGGCCGTGACCATCCACCTGAGCGTCAACGCTGTTGATGCTGTAGGCTTTATAGACTTCCTCATACCGCGTGTCTTCAGCCAGCGCCGCCACAGAACCGGCCAGCACAGCCAGGATGAGCAGAACGCTCAGAAAACGAGATGCCTTCATGAAGAATACCTCCCTGTGATCGTGATTGATATCGCAGATTTTCCCTGCGAACGTGATGATTTTCATCTGTCTGATTATAAGGTATCCTGCACAAAAAATCAACCGTTTGGGAGATTTTGCTTGCGTTGTTCTGTATATGGTGACATGCGCTGCCGCCAGTTCTGTTAAAACCGGACGGATTCATCAGTCTGATTCTCTGACCGCAGCCGGATCGTAAGCGCCACAGACGGCTTCGGGAAACGGCTGGTCATGGCATCCGCGAAATCCCCTCTGCCGTAAAGGAAAAGCTCCCGGGATCATTCCCGGGAGCCTGAGTAGCGGCTGTCGGACTTGAACCGACACGGTTTCCCGCCGCATTTTGAGTGCGGTGCGTCTGCCATTCCGCCAAGCCGCCACAACAAAAGTATTATAGCATAAGGATTTTCGTTTGGCAATCAGAAAATGATGGGCGCAAAACCTGAATATGAAATTCCGGCCTGATTTTGTAAAAACAAAAAACGGTATTTGTCACAGGCTTAATCATCGCCACGGGCCTTGTTTTTCCGGTGCTCGCTTTTGCGGTGTGCATCGCCGTTCCGACAGCCTTTGGCCATTATTTGACAAGGGTCAACAAGCATCTGAAGGTTGATGGCCGGCGCGACGATCCTCACGCCAAAACAGACTGACTCTCCTCGGTTTCCCGGAGAGAGTCAGCCTGTGTTTTATGCCTCTTTAGCGCTTAGTGTGCTGTTTTTACTCAAACAGTTTGAAGATCTGGTCGACCAGCCACCGCAGCGCCTTTTTCTTGGCAGCCGTGCTGCACGCGCCGCCGCCGGAGACCTGCTCCAGCTCGTTCATGTTCAACTCTTTTACGTTCAGTTCATTCGTGTTGGTTTTCATTGTTTTTATCTCCTTGCCCTGTGGGCTTCATGAAAATTTGTCTGTCCCGGTGTTGTACCGTGGACACTTGTATATACGCGCTGCCGGGAAGGATGGCAGAAAAAAGAGGGCCGGAGCAGTCCCCGGTCCGTGGATCTGACGGCGGCCGATTATCATTATTGCTGATATCGCTTGAATAATCAGACGCTGCTCCGGACGGCGTTTTTTTTGTTTGCGGCAATCTGCGGCCAGGCGCGGACGCGGTCACTGCTTCTCTGCAGCGAAGCACACCGGCGCGCCGGGGCCGGCGTTCACGAAGCGGTGCTCCAGGATATTGAAGGCCTGGGGCGGCACGGCGGCGAACGCCTCCCGCAGGGCGTCCAGCTCGCGCTGGCCTTCGGCGTGGCCGGGATAGCAGCATACCAGCAGCATGCCGCCGGGGAGCAGCAGATCCATGGCGATCCGCACTGCCGCGAGGGTGGAGGGCAGCAGGGTGGTGACCTGCTTGTCGCCGCCGGGCAGGAAGCCCAGGTTGAAGGCGATCAGGCGGGGCGGCTGATGGACGTGGGCGGCCATGTTCGCGTGGCTGTCCAGGATCAGCGTGACACGGTCCGCGAGTCCGGCTTCGGTCAGCCGCGCGCGGGTGCTTTCGACGGCCTTGGCTTGGATGTCGAAAGCGTACACATGGCCCTCAGGCCCCACCAGCTGCGCCAGGCGCTCGGTGTCGTGGCCGTTGCCCATGGTGGCGTCCACCGCGCAGTCTCCGGGGCGGAGCACCTGGGCCATGTAGCCGGCGGCCACCCAGCGTGCGGAGTGCAGGATTGCGTCAGGCATCGAGATCCCTCAGCTTCGCCACTTCTTCGGGGGTCAGGTCGCGCCATTCCCCGCGCTTCAGGTCGCCCAGGGTCAGCGGGCCGAAGCCAACGCGCTTGAGCGCCAGCACCTGGAGCCCGACCTCCTCGAACATGCGGCGCACCTGGCGGTTGCGGCCCTCGTGAATGGTCACGGTGACGTAGCAGTACTCCGCCTCCTGCTTGGTGACGCGCACCCGCGCGGGGGAGGTGCGGCGGTCGTCCAGCACCACGCCGCCACACAGCGTTTTGACCTGCTCTCTGGTCACGGTGCCGCCTACCCGGGCGACGTAGGTTTTGTCCACCTCGTTGCGCGGGTGCAGCAGGCGGTTGGTCAGCTCGCCGTCGTTGGTCAGCAGCAGCAGGCCTTCGCTGTCGTAGTCCAGCCGTCCTACCGGATAGAGCCGCAGCTTCAGGTGCGCGAAATGGTCGAGCACTGTCTTGCGGCCTTCGGGGTCGGAGGCGGTGGTCACTTCGCCTGCGGGCTTATGATACATGATGTAGCGGCGCACGCTTTCCGGGCGGGCGGCCTTGCCGTCCACCATGACCTTGTCGCCCTCTTCCACCTGCGTGCCCATCTCCGTGACGGTCCTGCCGTTCACCGTCACGCGGCCGGCGCGGATCATGTCCTCCGCGTGCCTGCGGCTGGCGATGCCGCACTCCGCCAGATATTTCTGTAACCTCAATGGTGTTTCCTCCTTGATGCCGGCCCGGGCTTTTCCCGGGAGGTTCAATCTGATTATATCATGATACGAAAGAAAAATGAATATCTGTTTCAGAAATATGCGGGGCGGGAGCGGCGCGCTTTTCCCACAGTTGTACAAGCGCTGTTTTAGTGGTATAATCACTGTGGGTGAATGCGAAACGCCGCAACCGGCGGCGCGGAAACCCGAATACGCAATGCAGAAAGAGGGGCTCACCATGACTCCTGAAAACGCGTCCGCCCAGGCGCGTCCGCTCCTGGTCGCCATCGATGGCCCGGTGGGGGCGGGCAAATCCTCCATCAGCGACGAGGTCGCCCGCCGGCTGGGCATCCTGCACCTGGATACAGGCGCCATGTACCGGGCGGCCGGGCTGTATGTGCTGCGGCAGGGTCTGGATCCGCACGACGAGCAGGCGGCCACCGCGGCCGTGGAGGAAACGGACATCGGCGTGCGCTATACGGACGGCGGCCAGCGTACCCTGCTGAACGGCGAGGACGTGACCGAGCTGATCCGCACCGAGGAGATCTCGAAGGCGGCCAGCGCCGTGTCCTCGCACGCGGGCGTGCGCAGGCAGCTGGTCAGGGCGCAGCGCGCCCTGGCGGAGTCGACGCCCATGCTCATGGACGGCCGCGATATCGGCACGGTGGTGCTGAAGGACGCTCCGGTCAAGATCTATCTGACCGCGAGCCCGGAAGCGCGGGCGGAGCGGCGGCTCAGACAGTACGCGGAGAAGGGTGAAACGCATACCTTCGAGGAAGTGCTCAGGGCTGTGAACGCCCGCGATTACGCGGACATGCACCGTGAGGCCGATCCGCTGCGGAAGGCGGACGACGCGGTGGTGGTGGACAGTTCGGACCTGAGCTTTGAGGAGACGGTGAACGCCATCCTGGCGTTGGTGAACGCCGTGATGGAGAAGGAGGCGCTGCATGTCTGAGAAACCGGTTCCCGCGCCGGAAAAGCGCACCTTCTGGTTTACCGCGGCGCGGGCGCTTACCTGGCTGCTGGGGCACACGGTGTTCCCGCTGCGCTATTACGGCCGTGCCTACGCCGATCTGGACGCGCCTTTCATCCTGGTTTCCAACCACAAGCACTGGCTCGATCCGCTGGCGGCCGGCGCGGGGGTGCGCCGGTATGAAGTCCGGTTCCTGGGGAAAAAGGAGCTGGTGAAGACCCGCCTCGGCGCGTGGCTGCTGGAGCGGCTGCACATGATCGTGGTGGACCGGCACAACAGCGACCTGAAGGCCATGCGCGACTGCGTGAACGTGATCCGGCAGGGGCATGTGCTGGGCATCTTCCCGGAGGGCACCCGCTGCCCCGATACGACGATGGAGCATATGGAGAACGGTTGCGCCTTTATCGCCCTGCGGGCCAGGGTCCCGCTCCTGCCGGTGCTGATCGACAGGAAGATCCGGCCTTTTCACGTGACGCGGATCACCTACGGCCCGCCCATCGACATTTCGGACCTGGTGGCGGAAGGGATATCGGCGGAGACGGCGGAGAAGCTGAACGCGCGTATCCGCTCCGGCATCCTGTCCCTTTCCGATAGTGGCGCTTAAGGGAAAAAACCATTGCGTTTCTTTCCGGAAAGTGGGTGCCCAAGCCCATATACACGGCAAAAAGAAGGATTTTTCTGCTTTCCGAAGAATAATCTACTGTAATGCGCTCGCAGAAGGCCGTTCAGTGGCGCAGCTGACGGTCCCGGAGCGGCAAAAACTGCCTGAGCCGGCCGTATTCGCCGGCGCGGGTATGTGAAAAGGAGTCGATTCATGCGTCACTCTTCGGACCTGGGTATCGACCTGGGTACGTCCAATGTCCTGATCTATGGACGGGGACGCGGCATCATCTATAAGGAGCCTGCTGTGCTCGCGCAGAACCGCGATACCGGCGCGATCATCGCGCTGGGCGAGGAAGCGCACCGCATGCTGGGCCGTGCGCCCGGGAGCATCGAGGTCAAGCGCGTGCTGCGCAACGGCGCGGTCGGCAAGGACCTGCACCTGGTAGGCGCGATGCTGCTGCGCTTCGTCATCGCCGCCAACGGCAAGCACCTGATCAACGGCCCCCATATCGTGCTCAGCGTCCCCTCCACCCTGAACGAGTCCGAACGCCGCGGCCTTTCCGGCTCCCTGTTTGAGACCGGCGCCCGCCGCACACAGATCATCAACCGCAATATCGCCGCCGCTCTGGGCGCGGACCTGCCCATCGGAGAGGCCTACGGCTCCATGATCGTCGATATCGGCGGCAGCCTGACGGACATCGCGGTACTGTCCATGGGCAGCGCCGTGGTCAGCGAAAACGTGCAGCTGGGCGGCGACTCCTTTGACGATGCGATCACCCGCTACATCCGGCGCAAGCATAACCTGCTGATCGGCGAGGTCACCGCCGAAGAGATCAAGATCCGCATCGGCTCGGTCATGCCGCGCCGCGACGAGCTGTATCTGGACGTGACCGGCCGCGACATGATCAGCGGCCTGCCCAAGACCCTGCGCATCACCTCCGACGAGGTGCTGGAAGCGATGGAGGAGCCGCTGCAGGAGCTCATCGAGGTCATCCACGCGGTGCTGGAGCGCACCCCTGCGGAACTGGCGGCGGATATTTTCGACAACGGCATCGTGCTGAGCGGCGGCGGGGCCCTGCTGGACGGCCTGGCGGACGCCGTGTCCATCGCGCTGAAGATCAACTGCCGCGTAGCGGACCAGCCGCAGGAGTGCATCGCCCGCGGCTGCGGCCTGACTATGGAGAAATTCAGCGAGCTCGGGCATTATCTGGCTGCGAGCCGCAAACGCAAATAATACTAATTCTCACCTAAAACATGCGCATCTGTGGGCGGCTTTTGCGACATCTCAGCGTCAGCCGCCCTCACCGTATCTTCGGATACGCTTTCGGACGTCTTCCTTGACCTGTCACAAAATCCATCCCGCATATGCACATTTATTTAGTTGAGAATTAGTATAAACAGGAGGATACAGCATGGCAATCAAGCTTTTTGAGCTCCGCAACCGTTCCGGCAACCTGCCGCTGCGCGTGGCGAAGGGGCATTTCGCCACCAGCCACAGCCACATCAACTATTACGTCGATCTGACCATGACCAAGCACCGCCTGTCCGAGGCGCGGCAGGCCGCGCAGACCCTGTGCGGGGCCTATTCCGCTTCCACCATCGTCGATACCATCCTCTGCCTGGACGGCACCGAGGTGATCGGCGCGTGCATGGCCAGCGAGCTGACCCGCGCGGGCTTCACCAACATGAACGCCCACCGCACCATCTACGTGACCACGCCGGAGCATACCTCTGGCAGCCAGCTGATCTTCCGCGAGAACATCGCGCCGATGATCGTCGGCAAGCACGTGCTGATCCTGGCCGCGTCCGTGACCACCGGCTACACCGTGCAGGCCGCCGTCGAGGCCGTGCGCTATTACATGGGCATCCCCGAAGGCATCTGCTGCATCTTCAGCTGCGTGGACGAGTGCGAAGGCTTCCCGGTCAAGAGCGTCTACACGAAGCGCCTGCACCTGAGCGATTACGAGAGCTGCCCCTCCCGCGACTGCCCGCTGTGCAAGGCGAACATCAAGCTGGACGCGATGGTGAACAGCCACGGGATTTCATCGTTCTGAGAGGCATTTGAATACAAAGAGGGCGGTTGCGGAATGTTATGCAACCGCCCCTTTTGTTATGCAATTACATCATTGCTGAATCCCCAGATATCCGTAATCCTCGCTCTCGATGGCCTGCCGGACGGCATCTTCGTTCAGGGGGCCGCAGAGGGTGAGGACGGCGGTGCCGGCCTCATGGCTGGCGGTGGCGGAGGCCACGAAATCCAGCTTTTCCAGCGCCTTTTTGACGGCGGCTTCGCAGTGACCGCACATCATACCGTCCACCCGGACGGTGACGGTGTCCGCTTGCGCTTCCTTTTCCAGCTCGGCCGTTCCGCAGGCAGCGGGGCAGGCTGCCGGCTCCTCCGGGATACGCGCCGGCCGGGATGCGCGCCGGCGCGGCTTGTCCCTGCCTGCGTCGTGGATATTGAACAGGTTGAGCCGCAGGGCGTTCATGCACACGGTGAAGCTGGACAGGCTCATGGCGGCGGCGCCGATCATCGGGCTCATGCTGAAGCCGAACAGCCCCGCGGCCATGGGGATGCAGATCAGGTTGTAGAAGAAGGCCCAGAACAGGTTCTGGTAGATGTTCCGCAGGGTGGCGCGGCTCAGGCGGATAGCAGCGGGCACGTCCATGAGCGTGCTGTTCATCAGCACCACGTCTGCGCTGTCGATGGCCACGTCCGTGCCCGCGCCGATGGCGATGCCGATGTCCGCGCGGGTGAGGGCAGGCGCGTCGTTGATGCCGTCGCCCACCATGGCCACGCGGCCGCTCTCCTGCAGGCGGCGGATGACGGCCTCCTTGCCGTCAGGCAGCACGCCGGCGATCACCTCGTCCACGCCCGCCTGGCTGCCGATGGCCTTGGCGGTGCGCTCGTTGTCGCCGGTCAGCATCACCACGCGGATGCCTGCCTGCCTGAGCTGGCGGATGGCCTCGGCGGAATCCTGCTTGATCACGTCCGCTACGGCGATCAGGCCGATCAGCTGCCCCTCCTCGGCGAAGAACAGCGGCGTTTTGCCCTGTTCTGCCAGTTCGTCCGCTGTTTTCGCCAGTGCGTCTGGCACGGGGCAGACGTTGCGGATGTATTTGCCGCTGCCGCCGCGGATCAGCCGCCCGTCCAGCCGCGCTTCCAGGCCGCTGCCCGGCAGGGCGCGGAAACCTGAAGTCTCTTCCGCGGCAAAGGACCGCGCTTCGGCCTCCATGACGACGGCTTTCGCCAGCGGGTGCTCGCTCAGGCGCTCCAGAGCGTAGGCCTTGCGCAGCAGCTCCTCCTCCGTATGTCCCGCCGCGGGGCGCAGATCGGTCACCCGCGGCGCGCCCTCGGTGATGGTGCCGGTCTTGTCCAATGCGACGGTATCCACCTTGCCGGCGGTCTCCAGCGCCTCGCTGGTCTTGAACAGGATGCCGTTCTTCGCGCCGAGGCCGTTGCCCACCATGATCGCCACCGGCGTCGCCAGGCCCAGCGCGCAGGGGCAGGAAATGACCAGCACGCAGATACCCCGGGCCAGGGCGTCGCTCAGGGCCGCCCCGGCGATCAGCCAGCCTGCGGCGACCAGCAGAGCGATGCCGATGACGGCGGGAACAAACACGCCGGACACCTTGTCCGCGATGCGGGCGATGGGCGCCTTGGTGGCTGCCGCGTCGGAAACCATGCGGATGATCTGCGCAAGGGTGGTATCCTCGCCCACGCGGGTAGCGCGGCAGCGCAGGTAGCCGGAGGTATTGGCGGTGGCGGCGCTCACGCTGTCGCCCTCTCCCTTGTCCACCGGCACGGATTCGCCGGTGAGCGCGGACTCGTTGACGGCGCTCGTGCCCTCCACGACCACGCCGTCCACGGGAATGTTCTCGCCCGGACGCACCGCGAACAGGTCGCCGACCTGCACCTGCTCCACCGGCACCTCCGTCTCCTGTCCGTCGCGCCAGAGCACGGCGGTCTTGGGTGCCAGCTTGAGCAGGCTCCTGAGCGCGTCGGTGGTGCGGCCCTTGGACAGGGCTTCCAGGGTCTTGCCTACGGTGATCAGCGCGGGGATCATCGCCGCGGACTCGAAGTACAGCTGGCTGTGGTACAGCGGCATCAGGCTCATGTTGTCCTGTCCGGCGGTGATCATGCCGCACATCCGGTAGAATACGTACAGGCTCCAGCCGAAGGACACCGAGGAGCCCAGGGCCACCAGCGTGTCCATGTTCGGCGCGCCGCGGCGCAGCGCTCCGAAGCCGCTCACGAAGAACTTGCGGTTGATCAGCATCACGATGGCCGCCAGCAGTGCCTGGGTCAGGGCGAGGCCCAGGTGGTTGTGCTCAAAATAGGCGGGCAGGGGCCAGCCCCACATGTTGTGGCCCATGGTGACGTACATGAGCAGGAGCAGGAAGCCCGCCGACAGAATCAGCCGCCGCTTGAGCCGCGGCGTTTCCTGGTCTTTGAGGGCTTCCTCTTCGGCGCTCAGGCTGTTTCCGGCGGCCTTTGCCTTGCCTGCTCCTTTGACGCTGGCGCCGTAGCCCGCTTTCTCCACCGCGCGGATGATCTCAGCCGGCGCCGCGCTGCCGGTGACGCCCATGGAATTGGTCAGCAGGCTGACCGATACGCTTTCCACGCCCGGCACGGCGGAAACGGCCTTCTCCACCCGCGCCTGGCAGGCTGCGCAGCTCATGCCGGTAACGATGTATTGATCCATATGCTCACTCCTATTTCATCAGCTTCTGCAGCATCCTGACCAGATTTTCCACGGCTTCGCCGTCTCCGGCGCGGATGTCATCCGCCACGCAGCTTTTGATGTGGCAGGCCAGGAGCTCCCGGTTGAAGCTGTTCAGCGCGCTGGTGACCGCCGATACCTGGATCAGGATGTCCGGGCACCAGGCGTCGTTTTCCACCATGTTCTCGATGCCCCGGATCTGGCCCTCCGCTCGCCTGAGGCGCTTCAGCAGGGCTGCCTGTTCTTCCGCGCTGCGCTTTTTCTTCCTTTCACTGCAGATGGGGCAGTCGTTTTTTTGTTCCAAGATAGCCGTCTCCTTCCCGCTGCATACGTTCTTTCACAAGAAATACCCCCTGAGGGTATATGCATTATATACCCCCTGGAGGTATTTGTCAAATGGCTGTTTTGTTGGTGTGCGCTATAGCGAATACCGTAAGTAAAGCAGGGCATGCCGCTGCGACATGCCCTGCTGGCGGGTCAATGGCTCAGCGGGTCTCGGCGTACAGCGCGTTCCACTTCTCAAGCATCTCGGCCTTGTGCGCGATCAGCCAGGCAGTGTCGCGGGATACCCAGTTGATGGTATCGTCGGCGGGCAGGTACTTGATCTCGTACTTCGCCTTCGGGTTGGTGAAGCGCAGGGTCTCCAGGCGGGTCGCCAGGGCTTCCTGGCCTTCGGGGCTCATCAGGAAGTTGATCATGGCTTTCGCGGCTTCGGGATGCGGGCAGTTCTCGATCATGGCGCAGCCCATGGTGGTGCCGGACGCGCCGTTTTCCGGATACTGGATGCGGATGCGGTCGGAACCGGACTTGAGGAGGGTGTCCGCACCGTCTTCATAGGTCAGGCCCACGACGTATTCGCCGCTGTCCACAGCCTTGAAGCATACGGAGGAAGAGGTGGAGATGACCAGACCGTTTTCGAGCAGTCCGCGCATGATGGCCCAGGCCGCGTCGCTGTCATAGCCGTACACTGCGAAGATGTTGCATACGTTGTTCCAGGCGGCGGAAGAGCTGTTGGGGTCGCTCAGCACGATGCGGCCCTTGAGGGCGGGATTCAGCAGGTCTTCATAAGTGCGGATCTCCAGGCCGAGTTCCTTTTCAAGCCCTACGTTCACGCAGAAGCAGACGGTGCTCAGGTGGTCCTGGTTGTAGCGGCCGTTGTGGCTCTTGTAATCGGCGGGCAGATCCTCTTCATAGGGAGAGGTGTAAAGAGCGTAGATGTCGTCGTTGGCGGAGCCGTCGGACGGGGACAGGCCGCCCCACTGTACGTCGCCCTGGGGATTGCCGGCTTCGGCGCGGGTACGGGCCTGGAGTTCGCCGGCGGAGCCGTTCACGACTTCCACTTCCACATCGGGATACTTCTCGTTGAAGACTTCGATCAGGTTGTCGATGTCGTTGTCGGTCATGGAGCTGTACAGCACCAGGGGACCGGACACGGACTCCGCGATCGCGGCGCAGGCAGCTGTCAGCATGACGGCAGCCAGCAGTAACGCTGTAAGTTTCTTCATAGTTGAGAAACCTCCTTGAATTTTATTCTCAGGCGCACCGTGCGCCCGGGGATCAGAGTTTGATGTCCTCGCTCTTGGTCACCGCCAGGTAGAGGATCAGCGATACAGCGGTCAGGGCCGTCAGGATCGCCGCGAAGGCGCAGGCCAGGCCGTCGTTGCCGCGGCTGATGGCGGCATAGGTGCTCATGGTGAGGGTAATGGTCTTGTTGTTGTACAGGATGATGGCGCTGGACAGCTCGGTCACGATGGCGACCCAGCTCAGGACCGCGCCGCTCATGATGCCGTTGCCCATCATCGGGGCGGTGACCTTCAGGAAGGTCTTGAGCTTGCCCGCGCCCAGCGACAGCGCGGCTTCTTCCGTGCTGATGGGGATGCTCTGCAGGGTCGCCGTGGCGGAGCGTATCGTATACGGCATCCTTCGTATGACCAGCGCGATGATCATGATGGCCATGGTGCCCGTCAGCGCCAGGGGCTGCTTGCCGAAGGCAATGACCAGGGCGATGCCGATGATGGAGCCCGGCATGATGTAGGGCAGCATGGACAAAGTGTCGATAGTGTGGTTCAGCGGGCGCGGCCGGCGCACCACCAGGTACGCGATCAGGATCGCGAAGATGATGATGATGACCAGGGAGACGACGCCGAAGATCATGGTGTTGTTGATGGAGCGTACCAGCAGCTTTTTCATCGCCTTCTCGTAGTTGACCATGCTGAAACCGGGCTTGAACACCGCGCCGTCGCAGTTGCGGAAGGAGAGGTACACGATGTACAGCTGGGGCAGGAAGGCCAGCGCGATCAGGCCGTAGCAGTATACATACATCAGGATGCCGGACACACCGCGGGGCCTGCGCTTCTGGATCGGGTGCAGAGCGCTGATGGAGAAGTTATATTTGTTGGTCGCCCATTTCTGGATGAAGAACACGATGGCGGTCACGACGATGGCGATCACGGAGATCGCGGCGGCAAAGTTGTGGTCCGTGCCGTTTTCGCCCAGGTACTGGTTGTAGATCTCCACCGGGAAGGTGCGGTAGCCCTCGCCGATGAGCAGCGGGGTGCCGAAATCGGCGAACGCGCGCATGAACACCAGCAGGGACGCGGCCAGGATGGTCGGCATGGACAGCTGCATGATCACCTTGAAGAAGCGCCGGACGCCGGTGCAGCCCATGTTCGCGGAGGCTTCCACCAGGCTGTTGTCGATGGATTTGAACGCGCCGTTCATGTACACGAACACCAGCGGGAAGAACTTGAGGGCCTGCACCATCAGGATGCCGCCGAAGCCGTAGATGCTGCCCAGGCGGATCCCGAACGCGTCCTTCAGGAACACGGTAATGACGCCGTTGCGGCCCAGCAGCATGATCCAGCTGTAGGCGCCGATGAACGGGGCGCTCATGCAGCAGAGGATGGATACGACGAAAATGAACTTGCTGCCCTTCAGCTGGTAGAACGAGTAAAAGTACGCGAAGGGGATTCCGATCAGCAGCGTCACTGCCGTGACGGCGATGGTGACCACGAAGCTGTTCTGGATGGTGGAGGAATAATAGGGGGTGGAGAAGAACTTGCCGAACTGTTCCAGGGTGAACTTCCCGTCGCTGCTGATCACGGACTGCTTCAGGATGCCGAACATCGGGTAGATCAGGAACAGTCCGAACAGCGCCAGGAAGATCCAGGTGATGAACGTCCAGACTTCATATTTCTTTTTCACGGTCACACCGCCTTCTGCTCAAGGTCGTTCTGTACGCCGTTCAGGATGTTGGCGTTCCCGTCCTCGGTCATGACGTTGATCTTTTCGCGCTTCACCGTCAGGCGCACGTGCTCGCCCTTGGGGATGATGCTGTCGATCTGGGATTCCTGGACGATCTCCGCTTTGATACCGGCGTCGGTGGTCACGAAATAGTGGGTGTTCAGGCCCAGGAACACGCTGTCGTCGATCTTTGCGCCGATGCCCTCGTCGGTGTTCGAAATGACCAGCTCTTCCGGGCGCACGCAGACTTTGACCGGTGCGTCTTTCTGATACTTGGGCAGGATGTGCTCGATGGGCACGGCGTAGCCGCCTTCGAAAACGACGGTGGGCACCTGCCCGCGCATTTTGAGTTCCGCTTCAAATATGTTCGTCCGGCCGATAAAGGAGGCCACGAACAGGTTTGCCGGGCGCTGGTACAGCGCTTTCGGCGTGCCGATCTGCTGGATGACGCCCAGGTTCATGACCGCGATGCGGTCCGACACCGCCATGGCCTCTTCCTGGTCGTGGGTGACGTATACGGTGGTGATGCCGACGGAATTCTGGATCTCCTTGATGACGGTGCGCATTTCCACGCGCAGCTTGGCGTCAAGGTTGGAAAGCGGCTCGTCCATCAGCAGCACGTCGGGCTGGATCACCAGTGCACGGGCCAGGGCCACGCGCTGCTGCTGGCCGCCGGACAGCCGGTCGGGCATGCGGTCGGCGTATTCGTCGATGTGCATCAGCTTCATGAACTTGTTGGTGTCTTCGATGACCTGGGACTTGGGCATCCGGCGCTCTTTCAGGCCGAAAGCCACGTTGTTGCGCACGCTCAGGTGGGGGAAGATCGCGTAGTTCTGGAACACCATGCCGATGTTGCGCTTGGCCGGATCCAGGTCGTTGATGCGCTTGTCGTTGAAGCAGATATCCCCGCCCTCAATGGAGTTGAAGCCGGCGATCATGCGCAGCAGGGTGGTTTTGCCGCAGCCGGAGGGACCCAGCAGCGTGAAAAACTCGCCTTCCCGGATGGTCAGGCTCAGATCCGGGATAACGGTATTGTCACCGTAACGCTTAATGACGTTTTTGACGTTGATGTTTACGCTCATTTGAATCTCCCCTTCCTGCCGGGAAGCCGGCAGACAGCTTTTTTGATGGATCGGAGTGATATCTGGGGGAATTATAGCATATCACGACATAAAAATCCATAATAATTATTGCTTTTCTGATGAATATGCAGGCCCGCAGGAAGTATGTTCCTTTTTCGGTTTTTTCGGATGCCGCACTTTATTCGGCGGTCAATCTGTGGTATATTGAAACATAGTCCGCTGGAAAGACCGGCGCTGATGAGGAGGACGCTTCGATGAGCTACCATCTTGATACAAAGTGCGTGCAGGGCGGGTATACGCCGGGCAACGGCGAGCCGCGCCAGATCCCGATCGTGCAGTCCACGACCTTCAAGTACGAGAGCGGCGCGGAAATGGGCAAACTGTTCGACCTGGAGGCTGCCGGCTATTTCTATACGCGCCTGCAGAACCCCACCAACGATTACGTGGCGGCCAAGATCTGCGCGCTGGAGGGCGGCACGGCGGCCATGCTGACGTCTTCCGGCCAGGCGGCGAACTTCTTCGCCCTGTTCAACATCGCCGGCTGTGGCGACCACATCGTGGCCTCGTCCAGCATTTACGGCGGCACCTTCAACCTGATCAGCGTCACCATGGCCAAGATGGGCATCGAGACCACCTTCGTCTCCCCGGACTGCTCCGACGCGGAGCTGGACGCGGCCTTCCGCCCGAATACGAAGGCGGTCTTCGGCGAGACCATCGCGAACCCGGCGCTGACGGTGCTGGACATCGAGCAGTTCGCCCGGACAGCCCATGCCCACGGCGTGCCGCTGATCGTGGACAATACCTTCGCCACCCCCGTCAACTGCCGCCCCTTCGAGTGGGACGCGGACATCGTGACCCATTCCACCACCAAGTACATGGACGGCCACGGCGCAGCGGTCGGCGGCGCCATCGTGGACAGCGGGCGCTTCGACTGGATGGCCCACGCGGACAAGTTCCCCGGCCTGTGCACCCCGGACGACAGCTACCACGGCATCACCTACGCCGAGAAGTTCGGCATGGGCGGCGCTTTCATCACCAAGTGCACGGCCCAGCTGATGCGGGATTTCGGCTCCATCCAGTCCCCGCAGCACGCCTTCTACCTGAACCTGGGCCTGGAGAGCCTGCACGTGCGCATGAAGCGGCACTGTGAAAACGGCCAGGCGGTGGCGGAGTTCCTGCAGAGCCATCCCAAGGTGGAGCGCGTGCATTACTGCGGCCTGCCGGGAGACCCGTATCACGAGCGGGCCCTCAAATATCTGCCCAACGGCTCCTGCGGGGTCGTCAGCTTCGAGCTCACGGGCGGCCGTGAAGCGGCGGAGACCTTCATGAACGCCCTGCGCCTGGCGGCCATCGAGACCCACGTCGCAGACGCCCGCACCTGCTGCCTGAATCCCGCCAGCACCACCCATCGCCAGATGACCGACGAGCAGCTGCAGGCTGCCGGCGTCCCCGCCGGCCTCGTCCGTATGAGCTGCGGCCTTGAGGACGCGAAAGACCTGATCGAGGATATCGCGCAGGCGCTGGAAAAAATCTGAACAATATAAGCAGAGCAGAGTTTGGAGAGTGGAGAGTGGAGTTTTGGATGGTTTGAAGTATCACAACGATACGCACCGGAGTTACAAGCCCCCGGCCTGTCATTCCGAGCATCCGTAGCGGATAGCGAGGAATCTGTTCTGCGGCAGTCTTCACTCGTTTTCTGTTGACTGTCGTGCATCAGAACAGATCCTTCACAACGGGCTCCTCCGTCGCCCTGTTCAGGATGACGCCGCGGGTCGTTCTGTTTCCCTTGCCCGGTGTTCAGCCCTCTCTTTAACGACTTATCGATGCTCTGACACAACAATACAATATCACTTCACTCCTCATTCCTCACTCCTAACTCTCATTCCACTCTCCACTCTCCAAACTCCACTCTCTGTCTATGGAGGCCTATCAATGCCCATCAAAATCCCCAACGATCTCCCGGCGGTGGATGTACTGCACCGCGAGAACATATTCGTCATGACGCAGGGGCGCGCGGTCAGCCAGGACATCCGCCCGCTGCAGATCCTGCTGGTCAACCTGATGCCCAAGAAGATCCAGACGGAGGTGCAGTTTTCGCGCCTGCTGGGCAACACCGCCCTGCAGATCGAGCTGGAGCTGGCCGCACCGGCCAGCCACCAGTCCTCGAACACGCCGCCGGAGCATCTGCAGGCCTTCTACAAGAGCTTCGAGGAGGTCATGGACCGCAACTATGACGGCTGCATCATCACCGGCGCACCGGTGGAACACCTGCCCTTCGAGGAGGTCGACTACTGGCCGGAGCTGTGCAGGCTGATGGACTGGACGAAAAAGCACGTCCATTCCACCTTCCACATCTGCTGGGGCGCGCAGGCGGGCCTGTACCACCATTTCGGCATCCCCAAGATCGGGCTTCCGGAAAAGCTGTTCGGGGTGTACCCGCACCGGGCGGACTATAAGAACAGCATCCTGTTCAGGGGTTTCGACGATACCTTTTACGTGCCGCATTCCCGGCACACCACCGTGCGGCGGGAAGACGTGGAGGCCACGCCGGGCCTGCAGGTGCTGGCATCCTCTCCGGAAGCCGGGGTCTACGCCGTGTACGCGAAAAAGCACAAGCAGATCTTCATCACCGGGCATTCGGAATACGACGCGGACACCCTGGAGCAGGAGTACCTGCGGGACGTGGCGGCCGGCAAGCCCATCCGCGTGCCGGAGCACTATTATCCGGGCGACGATCCCTCCAAACCGCCCCTGGTCAGCTGGCGGGCGCACGCGAACCTGCTGTTCTGCAACTGGCTCAACTATTTCGTCTACCAGACCACGCCCTACGACCTGGCGATGATCCCGGAAGGCGCGGAAACAATTTGACACAGCGGGAGGAAACGGATGAATCATCAGGGAACAGCCGTTCTGAATACGGAGCGCCTGATACTCAGGCCTTTTTCACCGGCGGATGTGGACGCGGCCTACCGGAACTGGTGCTCGGACGAGGAGGTCACCAGATTCCTCACCTGGCCGGCGCACGCCGACCGCACCGTGACGGAAAAGGTGATTGGGGACTGGGTGTCGCGTTACGGCGATCCGGCGTTTTACCAGTGGGCCATCGTGCTGAAACCGCTGGGGGAGCCGATCGGATCCATCGCGGTGGTGAGCCTGAATGACGACCTGGACATCGCCCACGTGGGCTACTGCATGGGCAGGCGCTGGTGGCACCAGGGCATCATGAGCGAGGCTTTCGGCGCGGTGATCGCCTTCCTATTTGAGCAGGTCGGGGCCAACCGGATCGAAGCCCGGCACGACCCTGACAACCCGCACTCCGGCGGCGTGATGCGCAAATGCGGCCTGATCTATGAGGGCAGGCTGCGGCAGGCGGACCGCAACAACCGCGGGATCGTGGACGTGTGCATGTACAGCCTGCTGCGAAGTGAATACAAATCGGACAGGAAAGCGCCATAAAATGCTCCCCGGGAACGGGGAACATTTTTTTCTTCCAATATATGCCTTTTTGTGCTATACTAATAAGGTATTACGTTTGGAGGGCAACATGGACACTTACAAGCTGTTGATCACCGGCGGGCTGCCGCTGAAGGGCGATGTGGAGGTTTCGGGGGGAAAGAACACCTCGGTGGCCGTCATACCCGCGGCGCTTATCTGCGACGAGCCCTGCGTGATCGAGAACATGCCGAACATCGAGGATGTGCACGTACTGCGGGACATTCTGCAGCTGCTGGGCGCGAAAGTCAGCTATGACGAAAAGCTCAAGCGCATCACCATCGACCCCCGCGGCGTAAACGACTGCACGGTGCCTTACCGGCAGACGCGCCGTATGCGCGCGTCCTACTATCTGCTGGGCGCGCTGCTTTCCCGCTTCGGGGAGGCCAACGTGGGCTATCCGGGCGGATGCTCCATCGGCAACCGTCCTTTCGACCAGCATATCAAGGGTTTCCGGGCGCTGGGCGCCGAAGTCACGGAAGCCAACGGTATGATCTGCGCAAAGGGCGAGCTTGAAGGCGCGGCGGTCTATTTTGACCGTCCCACCGTCGGCGGCACCATCAACGTTATGCTGGCGGCGGTGAAAGCGAAGGGCAATACGGTGCTCCTGAACGCCGCGAAGGAGCCGCATATCGTCGATCTGGCGAACTTCCTGAACGCCATGGGCGCGCGGGTCAAAGGCGCGGGCACGGACACCATCCGCATCCGCGGCGTCGAGCACCTGCACGGCGGCAATTACGCGGTCATCCCGGATCAGATCGAGACCGGCACCCTGATGATCGCCGCTGCGGCGACCCGGGGCGACGTGACCGTCCACGGCTGCATCCCCACGCATATGGAGTCCCTGACGGCCAAGCTGCTGGAAATGGGCGTCAGCGTCACGGACGCGGACGACGCGATCCGGGTGCGTCCCATCGGCGCGCATCGCGCCGTGAATATCAAGACGCAGGAGTACCCGGGCTTCCCCACCGATCTGCAGCAGCCCATGAGCGCGCTGCTGTGCATGGCGCAGGGGAATTCCAGGATTCACGAAACGATTTTTGAGTCCCGCTTCAAGCATCTGGCGGAAATGCAGCGCATGGGCGCGCATGTGCAGATCGACGGGCAGAAAGCGTTTATCGAAGGCGTACCCGAGCTGCACGGCGCGCCGGTGACCGTGACGGACCTCCGGGCCGGCGCGGCGCTGGTGGTGGCCGGCCTGATGGCCACCGGGACGACCGAAATTTATGAACCCGGACTCATCGAACGCGGTTACGAGCATCTCGAAGAGAAGCTGCGCAGCCTCGGCGCGGATATCCGCCGCGAGCCGGTATAACAGTCGGGAGGTTTTCTCCGTTGTCAGAAAGTACCCTTAATCCGTTTCTGGTGCTGGAGGTCAGCGAGGACGCGGATTTAGAGACCATCAAAGCGGCCTATCACCGGCTGGTGAAGCGCTGGCATCCGGATCAGTTCACGGACAGCACGGAGCAGGAGATCGCGCAGACGCGCCTGGTCCAGCTGAACCTGGCCTATCAGGAAGCCGTGAAGGCCGCGGGCCGGCGCACGCCGCACGTGACGCCGGATCTTCCGCTGCCGGAGGCCAAGTCCCTGAGCAAGCGGCTCTACGGGCTCAAGCAGTATGAGTCCGCGCTGCGGCAGCTGGCCCGCACGCCCGTGAAGGACGCGGAATACTATTATCTCGAAGGGCAGATCCTGACTGCCCTCCGCCAGTATGGCAGCGCCCACCAGGCCTACCGCGTGGCGGTGCAGATGGAGCCCACGAACCGGGAATATCATCGCGCGGCGTTCAACGCTGCGCTGACATATAAAAAGCACTGCCGCCTGCCTTACCGCATCGCGGACTGGGCCGGCGATATCCTGCGTCCCCGCCGCGGCGGTGCGCGAAGCGGCCAGCCGTGAGGATCCTGGTGGAAAAGGCGCTTCGGCGGCTGACGCTGTTCGCGGAGGACGGGGCGGTGCTGCTGCGCTGTCCGGCGGGACTGGGCCGCGCCGAAGGCGCCAAGCGGCGCTCGGGCGACCTGCGTACGCCGGAAGGTGCGTATTATGTCTGCCTGAAGAAGGAAAACGGTAAGTACGGCCCCTCGCTGGGCCTGAGTTACCCTTCCGCGGCGGACGCCGAATACGGCGTCCGTGCCGGGATCATCGGCGGGGAACTGCTGCCCCTGTTCCGCCAGGCGGAAGCGGATCGCGTCCGTCCGCCCTGGGGGACGGCCCTGGGCGGAGAGATCTATATCCATGCCGGCGGAAGCGGGGAAAACTGGACAGCCGGCTGTATCGCGCTGGAATCTGAAGATATGGACGCCCTGTTCGCCGCGTGCGGCCTGGGGACGCCCGTTACGATCGAATGAGGTATGTATATGAAAAAGACCGCTGCTGTACTGCTCGTGGTGATCCTGCTGGTCACCTCCATGCCCTTTGCCCTTGCCGGGACGCTGGGGCGCGGCGACCGGGGCGCCAAGGTGTCCCAGCTGAAACACCGCCTCTATGAGATGGGGTATTTCTCCACCAAGAATCTGAGCAACGATTACAACAGCACCACCGTGCAGAAGGTCCGGAACCTGCAGAAAATGAACGGCCTCAAGGAGACCGGCAAGGTGACGGATGAGCTGTGGGAGCTGATCTTCTCGGATCAATGCATCGCCGCCGACGGCACCATGGCTTCCGCCCCGCTGACCAACGAGTCCGCCGCGCTGGAAACGGTTCAGACGGAAGAGTATTCCGGCCCGGTGGCCGCGGCGGACGTGTCCGCGCCGCTGGACGTGCCCGGCGCGCCGGAGCGGGACGAAAAGGGCTTCCTGGTGGCGGAGGACGAGTTCGTGGTGCAGCAGCTGGAGGAGGGCTTCTGGGCGTATCTTTCCAGGACGCTGCAGGTGGTCATCCACCGCTACTGGGACGAGCGGGAGGCCGTCATGTGGTTCGCCTGCGACGTCCGCACCGCCGGCGAGGAGCAGATCCGTTCCCTGCATTCGGGCGGCAAATACCTCTATCCCCGCAAGCTGGCCCGGGAGGGCAGGGCGGTGCTCGCCTTCAACGACGATAACCACGACTACCGGATCAACCAGAAGATGCCCGTGGGCATCGTGATCCGCAACGGCAAGATCCTTTCGTCCAAAACCAAGAGGCCGGCCCAGGGCGGGTTCCCCAAGCTGGAGATGCTGGCCTGCTTTGCCGACGGCAGCATGAAGTGCTACAACGCGCTGGATCATACCGCCGATGAACTGCTGGAAATGGGCGCGACCAACGTGCTCGCCTTCGGGCCGATCCTGGTGACGAACGGCCAGCTGGGCGAGCATATGCGCACCACCGAGGCGGACGCTGCGAAGGCGAACTATTACCATTACCGCGAGCCGCGGATCGCCCTGGGCATGGTCGAGCCCGGCCACTACATCGTGGTCAACGTCACCGGCCGTTACAAGGACAAGCGGGCCGCCGTCCCCGGCGCGATGGTGAAGGGCTCCAAGAACGGCGTCTACCTGGACTGGGTAGCCCTTAAAATGCTGGAGCTCGGTGCTACCGAGGCCCTCAACCTGGACGGCGGATGGACGACCTCCCTCTGCTTCCTGGGCGAAAGCCTGAACATGAAGTATACCAGCTCCCGCAAGACCAGGTACATGATGGGCTTCGGGGAGTCGGAACTGGTGGCGAAGGACTGACCGCTGTTTCCGGATATTTGATTGGATTTGATAAGCGCCTGCGATTGCAGGCGCTTATTTGCTGTGCTTATGCGGATTACCTGGCATTTTATCGGGAAGGATATATTGTAGGAAAGAGCCGATGGACGTTGGTATACGTTGTAGCGGCGGCGCCTGCGCCGCCATGCCCGCAGCATTACGATTCAAGTGGCTATATTTGGGATTGTGTCCGTTATTAAGGCAGCCTTTACGCCATGAAGGTGGCGGCCCGGGGGCCGCCGCTACAAGGCACCATTTGCAATTGCAGCGATGTTTATTGACACGGATATATTGCATTGCAAAAAGCTCAGAGGGCGCTGGGACAATCAGGAGGCATGCGGTGTAGCGGCGGCGCCTGCGCCGCCATGCCCGTAGCATAATGAATCAAGTGGCTGTATTTCGGGGTCATGTTCGTTATTGAAGCAGCCTTTACACCACGAAGGTGGCGGCCCGGGGGCCGCCGCTACAAGGCACCATTTGTAATTGCAGCGATGTTTATTGACATGGATATATTGTATTTTATAAAGCACAGAGGGCGCTGAGACAATCAGGAGGCATGCGGTGTAGCGGCGGCGCCTGCGCCGCCATGCCCGTGGCATAATGAATCAAGTGGCTGTATTTCGGGGTCGTGTTTGTTATTGATATGCTCCCTTTTGAGGATACAGAAAAAGAAAAACTGTACCTCAGAAGGGAGCAGTTTTATGCGGAAGAGGAACATATCCCC
>JBGUIY010000217.1:0-2789 GCA_045113475.1 Christensenellales bacterium
ATTGGATTTCGGCGCCGTTGCCAGAAGGATCACCGCTTCCGCTAGTGGGAGCCGCGCTTCCGGCATGCCCAGCTGCAGGGCGGAGTCCACACAGGCTTTCACGATGGCAGCCGCCTGGGGATAGGCCATGCCGATGTCTTCGCTGGCGGAGCAGAGTATCCTGCGGCAGGTGCCGGCTAGGTCCCCGGCCTCCAACAGCCGCGCCAGATAGTGGAGCGCCGCGTCCGGGTCGCTTCCCCGCAGAGACTTCATGAGGGCGGAAACGGCGTCGAAATGCTGGTCCCCTTCCCGGTCGTATTTCATGGCGCTTTTCTGCGCGATCAGCTTTACGTCCTCGTCGGAAGGCCGCACCACGCCGTCGGCGCTGCGGGCGCCGTAAAACAGGAGCTCCACGCTGCTGACCGCTTTGCGGACATCGCCGCCGCAGCCATAGCAGATGCCGCGGACCGCTTCATCGGAGAAATCCGCTTTCAGCGCAGTCTTTTCCTCCATGATCCGGATGGCCCGGCGGACCGCCGGCTCCATCTCCGGCGGGGACACCGGCTTGAATTCAAAGATGGCGCTGCGGCTGAGCACGGCGCTGTAAACATAGAAATACGGGTTTTCCGTGGTGGAAGCGATCAGGCTGATCTTCCCGTTTTCAATGTATTCCAGCAGGGACTGCTGCTGCTTTTTATTGAAATACTGGATCTCGTCCAGATACAGCAGGATGCCGTTGGGAGCCAGCATGGTATCCAGGCTTCCGATGATCTCCTTGATGTCCGCCGTCCCCGCCTGGGTGGCGTTCAGCTTCCGCAGGGTCCGCTGCGTCGCCTGGGCGATGATCCCCGCCACCGTCGTTTTGCCGGTGCCGGAGGGCCCGTAAAAGATCATGTTGGGAGCCTGTCCGCTCTCGATGATGCGCCGGAGCATGCCGCCCGGCCCCAGGATATGCTGCTGGCCAACGACTTCATCCAGCGTTTTGGGGCGTATCTCGTCCGCAAGTGGTCTCTGCATACTTCATCACCGCTGGGATTATACCATATTCCCCGGTGGAAAACCATGCATAACTGTGGTATAATGTGCAAAATAACACGCCGAGGTAAGGTCATGAAATACATAGACGAGATCATCCGCCTGTTGGAGGAGGAATACCCGGCCGCCCTGTGCAGCCTGGAATACGACGTGGATTGGCATTTGCTGTTTGCAGTCCGTCTCAGCGCCCAGTGCACCGACGCCCGGGTGAATATGGTGACGCCCGCGCTGTTCGCCCGCTTCCCCACTCTGGAGAGCTTTGCGGAAGCAAAGCAGGAGGATGTGGAGGAAATGATCCACTCCTGCGGCTTTTATCACGGGAAGGCGCGGGATCTGATCGGCTCCGCCCAGATGCTGCTGCGGGACTACGGCGGTGTCGTACCGGATACGATGGAGGAACTGCTGAAGCTGCCCGGCGTCGGAAGAAAAACGGCGAACCTGGTGCTGGGCGACATATACAAGCAGCCTGCCGTCGTCACCGACACCCACTGCATCCGCATCGCCGGGCGGCTCGGTTTGACGAAGAACAAGGAACCGGTCAAGGTGGAACGGGACCTTCGCAAGATCCTGCCCCCGGAAAAGTCCTCGGACTTCTGCCACCGCATGGTGCTCCACGGGCGGAAATACTGCATGGCCCGAAAGCCGGACTGCGAGCACTGCCCCCTGACCGGCATCTGCAAAAAGGTGCTGTGACCTGCATAATATAATCGTCCCGGAGGTTTCCCTCCGGGACGTTTCGTTTTACTCGGTTGCGTAGTTGGTGAAGTAGTTCTGAATGAGGATCACCGGAGTCCCCCGGTCGCCGCTGCCGCTGGTCAGGTCGCAGAGGCTTCCCAGCAGGTCCGTCAGCTGGCGGGGCGTGGTGCCCTGGGAGTTCATCGCGCCCTTCAGGTCGCCGTCTTTGGCGCGGATCTTCTCCCGCATGGCGTCCATCAGCTCCTGGCCGCTCAGATCCTTCAGCTCATTGTCCGCAAAATACTTCATTTTCAGTTCGTTGGGGGTCCCGCGCAGGCCATCGGTGAAGGCGGGAGAGATCACCGGATCGGCCAGCTCCCAGATTCCGCCCACCGGGTCCTTGAAGCCGCCGTCGCCGTAGATCATGACTTCCAGCTTCTTTCCGGTCGCCTCGTAGAGGGCCTTCTGCAGGTTGTCCACGAAGCTCTGGCAATCCCGGGGGAAGAGCTTGACCTTTTCTTCCGTGGCCTTGTTGGCGCCCAGAAGGCCGAACTTTTCATTATAGCCGCTGCCGTCCACCGGCTCGGTCATGATATCATCCAGGCTGAAAACGCGCTCGGCGCCGTTTTCCTTGAGGATGCGCTTGGTGCGGACCCGGGTATGGATGTCGCAGTTGATGACGTTCTTCGTATAGTGCAGGATATAACGGGGATCATTGGAGAAAACGATCTCGATGTTGCTTCCCAGGCTCTTGTAATAATTCACATAGTCGATGCCGGTGAAGGGATGGACGGTGTTGTTGCCGAAGATGGCGCGGAAGCCCCGCTCGTCAAAGCTGTCGGTATAGGGGTTGATGCCCTTCCGGTCCATTTCGTCGTCGCTGATCAGCCGGTTGCCCACCTCGTCGCTGGGGAAAGAGAGCTGAACATACAGCTTTTTGCAGGCCATGCTGATGGCGCGAAGCATGATGGCAAAGCGGTTGCGGCTCATAATGGGGAAAATGATGCCCATATCCTCGCCGCCCAGTTTGCGGCGCACATCTTCTGCGATCTGCTGCACGGTGGCGTAGTTGCCCTGCGTCCGGGCCACGACGGCTTCGG
>JBGUIY010000218.1:0-2907 GCA_045113475.1 Christensenellales bacterium
ACATCTACATCGCCGCCATCGACGAAAAGCTGAACGAGCACAAGTACATCGTGCCCGGCCTCGGCGACGCCGGCGACCGCCTCTTCGGCACCAAGTAAGGTGCCGGGTCAGAAAGGAATGATCAGGTGAAGATTCAGCCCGCTGTCATCCGGGAAACGAAGAAGATCGCCCTCGGAACCGGCATCCTGACGGTGCTGATGGTGGCGGTGTTCCTGATCCTCAGGCGTTTCGACTGGACGGTGATCACCGGCGCGCTGCTGGGATGCGCGGCGGCTGTGGGCAATTTCTTCCTGATGGCGCTCACGGTGCAGAAGGCCGCGGACGAAATGAAGCCGATCCCGCAGCCGGAAGCGCCTGAGGACGATCCGGATCCTGACGGAGACGAAAAAGAAGCCCCTCTCAGCGAGGACGCCAAGCGCGGCAAACAGCGCATCCAGCTGAGCTACACACTCCGGATGTTCGGCCTGGGCGCTATCGCCATCCTGGGCGTCACCCTGCCCTGGTTCCAGTCCGTGGCGGTGCTGCTGCCCATGCTGTTTCCGCGGATCGTCATCGCGGTGGAGGGGCTGCTGATGAACCGAAACAATTCTGCACATTAAAAAGGAGGGAAGGCGTAAGCGATGAAACAAAAAGATACGCATTTCCGACTTCTGGACGGCATTTATATCGCCATGATGGTCCTGCCGCTGCTCTTCTGCATGGTGCTGAAGGTGCTGACCACCCCGCAGGGGGAAGGCATCTCCATTACCGGCGCGCAGATCTATCTGACCATCCCCATGCCGCTGATGGACCTGACCATCACCGCTTCCCAGATCACTTCCTGGGCGGTCATGATCTCCATCCTCGGCCTGTGCCTGTATCTGACTCATGGCCTGTCCGTGCGGCCGGGCACCAGGCGCCAGCTGGTGGCGGAATGGGCGGTGGAGAAGGTCAACAAGCTGGTGTCGGAGAATATGGGCCAGCGCTTCATGGCCTTCGCGCCCTTCGTGGCGGCGATCATGGCGCTTTCCGCCTTCTCCAGCCTGACGAGCCTGCTGGGGCTGTTCCCGCCGACCTCGGACATGAACGTGGTGGCCGGCTGGGCGATCCTGGTGTTTATCCTGATCACCCACTACAAGCTCAAGGGCGGCGTATGGCCCTACGTCAAGGGCTTCTTTGAGCCGGTGCCCGTGTTCGCGCCTTTCAATATCATCGGCGAGATCGCGACGCCCGTCTCCATGTCCTTCCGCCATTACGGCAACGTGCTGTCCGGCGTGGTCATCTCCACCCTGGTGGCGTACGCCCTGCGCAGCCTGTCGAAAATGATCTTCGGCTTCCTGGGCAACTTCACCATCCTGCAGATCGGTCTGCCGGCGGTACTGTCCATCTACTTCGATATTTTCAGCGGCCTCATGCAGGCTTTCATCTTCGCGATGCTGACGATGCTCTACATCGCCACCGGCTTCCCGGAGGAAGAATACGAACGGCGCAGGGCCGCGAAGGCCGCAAAGGCGGCTGCCAACTGAAACATGGCGCGGTGAACCGCGCTTTGTATAAACATCGACTCACAAAACTTTAGGAGGTTTTATCATGATTGAACTTGCTATCGGTATCATCCTGGCTGGCTGCGGCATCGGCGCGGGTCTGGCGCTGATCGCGGGTATCGGACCTGGTATCGGCGAAGGCAACGCCGTCGCGAAGGCCTGCGAGGCCATCGGCCGCCAGCCGGAAAGCCGCGGCTCCGTTACTTCCACCATGATCATGGGCTGCGCTATCGCTGAGACCACCGGTCTGTACGGCCTGGTCATCGGCATCCTGCTGATCTTCGTTGCCCCCGGCATCTTCGTGAACACCCTGAAGACCGCCATGGAAACCTGGGGAGGCGCGTTCTTCCATTAAGGAACCGTTCCCAATCACGCAGAAAGGCAGATGAATGATGGTACAGTCATTGGATATCATTTCTGTCAATATCTGGCAGATCCTGATTTCCCTGATCAATCTGCTGATCCTGTTCCTCATGCTCAAAAAGTTCCTGTTCAAGCCGGTCCAGAAGATCATGGCTGCGCGTCAGGCGCAGGTGGATCAGGTCTATGAGGACGCCGACAAGCGCCTCCAGTCCGCCACCCAGATGAAGCAGGAATACGAGCAGCGCCTCTCCAACGCGCGGGACGAAGCGGATACGCTGGTGAAGAACGCCACCGTCACCGCCCAGAAGCGCGGGGACCAGCTGATGAGCGAAGCCCAGCAGCAGGCCAGCCGTCTCAAGCAGAAGGCGGAGGAAGAGATCGAACAGCAGAAAAAGCAGATGCTCAACGAGGTCCGGCAGGATATTTCCGAGCTGGCGGTGGATATCGCTTCCAAGGTGATCGAACGCGAGATCAACAAAGGCGATTACGACGCGTTCGTGGACGAATTTATCAGAAACGTGGGTGACAAGACGTGACGGAATTCGGCCGTGAATATGGGGACGGTCTGTTTGAGCTGTGCGCCGAAGAAGGCCTGGACGAGCAGGTCCTGGGGCAGCTGGAATGCCTGAGGAAACTGTTCAAAGAACAGCCGGACTTCGTGCGCCTGCTGATGAACATGACCCTGAGCCGGGACGAGCGGCTCGGCATCGCGGATGCCGCTCTGCGCGGCCAGGTGCACCCCTATGTACTGAATTTCATCAAGATCCTGGTGGAACGCGGCGCGGTCAGCGAGTTCGCGAGCTGCGCCGAGGCTTACCGCGACCGCTACGGGAAGGCGCACGACATCGCCGAGGCTGAGGTCACCACGGCCACCGCTCTCAGCGACAAACAGCGTGAAGCGCTGAAAAAGCGGCTCGAGGAGATGACCGGACAGCAGGTCCGGCTGAAGGAGCATGTGCGCCCCGAGGTCGTGGGCGGCGTGCTGCTGGAGCTGAACGGCAAGCGTTACGACAATACCGTC
>JBGUIY010000219.1:0-13492 GCA_045113475.1 Christensenellales bacterium
ACACCGCTGAGTATTGTGCTCGTCTCAGCAGTATGCATTCTGAGTTGTTCTGTTCCGTCTACTATTTCATAAACAGAATACGCCTCTGCTCCTGCACACGTTGTCCATGTTATTGATACCTTATCTTCCCCAGCTTGTGCTATGCTTGTAATGCTGATTGTTCCAACTAGTAACTCGCCAGTCTCTGCCAGTACACTCTCAACCTCAACGATTTCGTCAATTTCTTCGATCTCTTCAGTTATTTCTTCAGCAATAGCGTCAGCGGTTTCACCTTCAACGACTTCTTCGGTTTCTTCTAAGTTAATTCCAACTTCTTCAGTTTCTTCCGATTCAGTTTCAGGTTCTTCGGTTTCTTCAGTGAGTTCATCAATGCCATTGGTAGGTTCATCAGCCACATCCTCGGCCTTTTCCAGGAATTTCAGCATGATGTAGCCTTCGCCCTTGTCAGCACGGATATAAGCCCAGGTGCCCTGCTCGGAAAGAACGGTGACTTTTTCGCCGTTGTTGGCCTTAAAGCCCTGATCTTCAGCGGTGCTTGCTGTCTTTCTGACAAGGATCGTGCTCTGTGTGTTCAGCTTGATCGTTGCCTGCCAGGTCGGATCTTCCGCGACGGATTCCGCAGCTTCGGCTGATGACTCCTCTTCGGTTTCGCTCAGTTCAGTTTCATCGATGTTTTCTTCTTCATCGTTGTCTTCACTGGTGGTTTCGTCGATCGTCTCATCAGAAACTTCATCATCCGTTTGATCTTCTGCCTCGTCGGCTGTTTCGGCATCTGACCCTTCGTCGGATTCGTCAGCAGCTTCGTCGATCGTCTCGTCAGCGGTTTCGTCATTCGTCTGATCTTCTGCTTCGTCGGCAGTTTCAGCATCAGGCTCTTTGTCGAATTCGCCAGCAGTCTCGTTAACAGTCACGTCAGTGGTTTCGTCGTCTGTCTGACCTTCAGCCTCATCGATCTTTTCGGCATCAGGCTCTTCAGCGGATTCTTTTTCTGTTTTGCCGTCGGTCTCGTTCTCGGGTTCGTCCTCGGTTTCGCTGCCGTCTTCGCCGGTTGTCTCTTCAGCGTTCTCTTCATCAGTCTTGGTGTCAGACTCTCCGGTAGTTTCCTTTTCAGTTTCGTCAAGTGCTTCTGCTGTTTCGTCCGAACCCTCGGCAGGTTCTTCCGCTTCTGCCGTATCGTCATTCTCAGCAGGCTCTTCATCACCGGTTTCAGATTCCGGGTCTTCTGTGAGGTCTGCAACGTTATCAGCCTCGTCTTCCGATACGGCTGCCGTGAAAGCAACCGGATCCAGCTTCACATCGCGGTAGTCGATGCCATCCTCATGCTTTGCTTTCAGATAGGAAGCGGTCTGCTCGTCTGTCAGATAAGTCAGACGGGCATTCTTTACATACAGGGTTTTGCTCTGGCCATCCACATTGGCAGCAATGCGGATGATATCTTTCGACGTCAGTTCAGCTTTACCGGTAACGCGGGCGATTGCAAATACGACCGCTTCACTGTCGGCCGATCCGGCCTTGTCCTTCAGTTTCTCGTCGGCAAAGACGTCACCGGCGGAAAGATAAGCCAAACCGGCGTGGAAGCCGTTATCATCAGGCTCTTCTTCTGAGGTTTTTTCTTCAGCAGGTTCTTCAGCTTCAGATTCTTCAGCTTCGGATTCTTCGTCGCCCGGTTCATCAGCAGCCGGATCTTCTTCCACAGGTTCTGTGGTTTCCGGTTCTTCAGCAGCCGGCTCCTCAGATACCGGTTCTTCAGTTGCGTCTTCGCTATCTGTCGTCGCAGCTTGTTCTTTCTCTGCTGCAGTACCGTCGACTTGTTCAGGATCCTCCGCCGCTTCGGACTCTTCGGCAGCCGGTTCATCAGCCGCAGGCACTTCAGCTTCTTCGGCGGCCGGTACTTCTGCCGCGTGCTCGGGTTCCGTCACGGATGCCGGTTCTTCTTTGGCATCTGTAGATTCATCAGCGGCAGGTTCAGAATCCGCTTCAGGCGTGGATTCTTCGGCGACCGGTGCAGCAGGCGCCGCTTCCTCCTTCACGGGAGCTGTCTTGTCCGCGGCAGGTTCAGGATCTGCTGCAGGTGCCTGCTCTTCAATGGTCTCAGCCGTTTCAACGACGGCATCGGCCTGATCCTCGGCAAACATGCCGGCAGGGATGCAGGTGAACAGCATCGTCAGTACGAGCAATATGCTCAGCCATTTACGGTTTTTCATTATTCCTCCATACTGGCTGCAGGTTCGATTTACCGGAGACATGTTATTCTTCGGCTCATGCAGCCATGCTTTGTGTTCCTGACCCTAAAGCCGGAGGAGCGCGCCCATGTATATGATAAGCGATTCCTTCTTCGTAACGTTCGTCGCTGATCTCCCGGACAGTTTTTCCCGCCGTGGCGTTTTTATCGCCTTCATCAGCGCTTTCCATACTGAAACCGATCGATTCAAACTCTTGGTATGATCCCGTCTGCACCGTTTGGCCGTTCGCCGTGATGTACGTGACCGGAGCAAACGGCACACCGTTTTCCCGCGCCCATGTCCTGGCATAGCTTCCGGGCACGCCCGTGATCATTACGTGATTGCTTCCAGCAAAAGCCGTCGCGGCAATGTAAGTGGTTTTCTCCGGGATCTTAACCACCCGCAAGCCCGGGATGCCGGCAAACGCGCGATCGCCGATGCTCTCCACCGACTCCGGGAGATCGACACTCACAATCGCTGTGCCTTCAAACGCTTCGTCCTCGATGATCTTCAGAGAAGCCGGAAGCTTGAAGACCGGTACCGATTCCGGATAAGCAGCCTGGATATCCGCAATATGGCCGGTATGATCGATGGTCTCGGTTTCGATGGCGGCGTTTGCGCAGGTGAGCGCCAGACTCAGCATGATTGCCAGTATGAACATAATGATCAGCTTTTTCATTGACGCTCACCTCCTCCCAAGATCCCGATTCGTATCCTGATCAGGTATTCTTTCCTGAAATCAAGAGACAATACCTACAGCCTTCAGACAAGTCACTATTTACTGTCCGTCAGTGTTCCGCCGTTCTTGTTCTCATTCTCTGGTTTCGCAACAATGTCATATCCCGTCCACACTTTACGCTCGATCCCGTCAAACATGAACGTGATCTGCATTCGCTGGTAGCGCCGGTCCACCTTCGTGATCGTACCGGACATGCCGGTCAGCGGCCCTTCGCACAACTGTATCCGGTCGCCCTCCTGGTACACTTTCTGCGCGCCGATCATGCCGTTGCTTTTCAGCAGAAGCTCGGAAAATGCCAGGTCTGAGCCGCTCAGCTCAAAACCGTTTTCCAGATCGCCAAGCTGACGGATCACTCCGTCGATCTGTCGGAACGGCACAAAGTCCCCGATCTTTTCTTTTGTATAAACAAACAGATAACCCGGCAGATAGCGGTATTCCTTTTCGACCTTTTTCCCCTGTTCCCAGTGACGCTGGGCGACCTTCGGGGAGATCACCCTGCATTCCTGCTGACACTCCAGCAGGCGGCTGATGATCTCTGTCCGCTGCGTCAGGCAAAACAGGCAATAATGATGCATGATTCTTTCACCTCATGCCGGCTGCGGAAAGATACAGCTCCGCTGTCGGCTTTTGATATAAAAGTCGTGTATTGTGGCTTTGTAAAAAACTTCCAGGTCCCTCAAATCTTAAAGGTGGCCCTTGGGTTTTTCTTGTAAATGGGCATAAAAGGGTATAAAGACCCATCGAAAATTTTACCATATAATTGTTAAATTGTCTACATAAGAATGTTTTGTTCACAAGCCTTTTGAAAAACGGCGTCTTCTCTTTTCCGGGACAATCAGCGCCGCAGGCGCATTGCCGGTGTTAGATATGAAACAGTTTGCCGTCTCACGACAGGCTATCCCGCAATAAGCAGAACTGGGTGCCTTCTGTCCGGCAGTCGGTTCCGCTTGGCATCCGCCCGGTTTTGTTATACAATTGCGTTGCGCGAACCGCGGTTTGTCTGACTGAAGCATCCGCCTTACAGCAAATGATATTCCCCGCGCTTCCGCCAAAGGGTGGTCTTGCCGCGATAGATTGATGGATAACACCTTGAGAGCAGTACAGGTCTTGCGGGATTTGTTCTGTATAACAATCTGACTCAGGCCGCAGTTCGTCGCGCAGATGATGCGCACATCGGCGGGAGCCATACGGTTAGTGCCGATGTTGCGCTCCTCCCGCTCCCGGACGACGCGCAAAAGGCGGTTTCAGAAAGTGACCAGGGTGCCAGGCCACCGCCATTCTACACTGTTTTCTGTGCAAAACATTTCAATGATGAAATATTTTGAAACAATTTTTAATGTTTGAAACGCATTTGTGCTATCTGGACAAATAATGGATCAAAATTGCAGAAAAAGCACTTGCAATACCTCTGAAAACATGATACCATAATCATGAAAATGATTCCGTTTCCCACATCCCCATCTGATGTCAACCGACACTGTCGGTTAGATTAAAAAAAGGAGAATGTTAAATTATGAAGAAAGTACTGTCCATCCTCCTCGCCGCAATGATGCTCGTGGGCATCGCCGCCACCGCGCTTGCTGAAGTGTATCCCGGCAGCCGCGTGCGCATCGTGATCGGCTCCACCTCCGTCTCCGGCGACAGCTACATGGTTGCTGACACAGTGAACCGCTACCTGCAGAAGTACCTGGGCTGCGAGTCCAAGGTCGACCCTGTCGGCGCCAACGCCGCTTTCGAAGCCGTGAAGAATGCGAAGCCCGACGGCCTCGAATTCATGATCTTCCACGACATGACCTACCTGGGCGTGCTCTTCGGCTCCTATGACGAAGAATATGCGCTGGAAAACATGGTGGTCGGCCCCCGCGTCGGTCAGAATCCCGGCTCCTGCTTCGCCGCCAAGAAGTCTGCTGAATACAACGACATGAAGGAAATGGCCGACTGGCTGGCCGCGGATGCGGGCCGCACCGTCCGCCTGTCCGTGGAAGCTGGCGGCGTATCCAACATCGGCTTCATCGTGTACTATATGTGGGTGAAGGACACCTATGGCGAAGACGTGGCCAACCGCATCAAGTTCGTCCTCGGCGGCTCCACCGACACCAAGCTCCAGCAGCTCTGGGACGGCAATACCGACGTGATCTTCGCGGACTACTCCTCCCTGCTGCAGTATACCGCCGAGGGCGTTGACGCTCAGCTGGCGGTCAAGTTCGTGGGCCTGCTCGACAAGATCGAAGGCGTCGACGCTCCCGTCATGGGCGACCTGGGCATCACCCTGGCCGGCGAACCCTTCTACTTCTCCAAGGATTTCCTGGTCTACCTGCCCAAGGGCACTCCTCAGGAAGTCGTGGACGAGCTGGATGCCGCGATCGAAAAGATGGCTGCCGACGCCGATTTCAAGGCTGACATGGCCAAGCTGACCTACGCTGCCAATGTGCTCAAGTCTGCTGAAGCCAAGGACTTCATCTACGCGAAGCGCGACGCGCTGGCCGGTGTTCTGGCTGACGCCCCGGCTCTCGAAGACCTCGAATAATCTGAATAACTGAAACTGCGCGGGGGCTTGAATCCGACAGAGAATGCGGACGGCAAGCCCCCGCTTTCCTGATCAATTCAGCCCAAGGAGGTGGATCCCTTTGCTTAAAGAATGGCTGAAAATGAAAAACATGCATTTCTTTTTTCCTACTGCGACAGCCATTATCTGCGGCATTCTGATCGTCGTCGTGCTGATCCAGCGCGCGCTCAAATGCAAGAAAGAAAACAAGCCCTTCTTCAATTTCAAGAATTACCATTTCTTCACCCCCGGCTATGACAGGGTGAAGCTCTGGGGCTCGCTGATCCTGTTCGCCCTCTACATCTTCCTGCTCCCGAAGATCCATTTCATCGCGGCAGGCATCATTTTCGTCACGTTGTTCAACATCCTCTACACCAACTGCATCAACCTTGAGAAACTGTTCGGCCAGAAGAACAGCGCCGGTTACGCCATGCCCATGGTCAACGTCAAGGACCTGCTGATTTCCGTGGCCATCGCGGTCATCTTTTCCGTAGGGCTGTGGCTGCTGTTCTTCAAGGTGTTCAACATCACATTACCGTAAGAAAGGCAGGGAATAGCAGATGCTACTTAATTTAGCGCTCGCGTTCGTCGGCGTTGCCGTCGGCATCATCTTCGGCGCGATCCCGGGCATGACAGCCACCATGGCTGTTGCTGTATTTCTGCCGATGACTTATGCGCTGGATCTGATCCCCGCGCTCTGGCTGCTGCTGGGCCTCTACGTCGGCGGTATTTCGGGCGGCCTCGTACCCGCCATCCTGATCAACGTTCCCGGCACCCCGTCCTCGGTATGCACCGGCTTCGACGGGCATCCCATGGCCCGCCGCGGCGAAGGCGAACGCGCCCTGAAGATCGGCATCACCGCCTCCCTGATGGGCGGTCTGGTCTCTCTGGCCGTGCTGGCGCTGCTGACGCCGCCCCTGGCTCAGATGGCCATCAAGTTCTCCGCCGTGGAGAAATTCCTGATCATCCTGTTCGCCATGACCGTCATCGCCGCCCTGTCCAAGGGTTCCATGACCAAGGGCGTCCTGAGCGGCTTCCTGGGCGTGCTGCTGAGCCTGGTGGGCGAGCTGACCATGAACAACAAAATGCGCATGGTCCCCTCCTTCCTGAAGAGCGAACTCCGCGCCGGCTTCCAGCTGCTGCCGCTGCTGATCGGCCTTTTCGCTATCATGCAGATGTTCCAGGAAGCTGAAAAAGGCATGAGATCCAACGCCATGGACGAAGGCGTGGACGCCAAGAACGCGCAGAAGTTCTCCTTCAAGGATTTCAAAGGCCAGTGGGTCAACATGATCCGTTCCTCCCTGCTGGGCACGTTCATGGGCATCCTGCCCGGCGTCGGCGGTTCCGCAGCATCCCTGATCGCTTACAGCCAGGCAAAGACCTGGAGCAAGCATCCGGAACTGCTGGGCACCGGCACTCCGGAGGGCCTGATTGCCTCCGAATCCTCCAACAACGGCCTGACCGGCGGCGCGCTGGTGCCGCTGCTGTCCCTCGGCATCCCCGGCGACTCCACGACCGCCGTGCTGATCGGCGCGTTCATGCTGCAGGGCATCCAGGTCGGCCCGCTGTTCATCCAGCAGAACGGAGACATCTGGAACCAGATCCTGATCGCCCTGCTGGCCTGCAACTTCATCATGTTCATCGTGATGTTCTTCCCCATCAAGCTGATCTCCAAGGTGGTCAACGTCAAGTCGGCCCGCATGTACCCGGTCATCCTGATCATGTGCATCGTCGGCGCCTTTGCCACCCGGTCCGGCGTCATGTTCGACGTCTGGTGCCTGCTGATCTTCGGCATTCTCGGCTATCTCATGAGCAAGATCGGCCTGCCCACCGCGCCGTTCCTGATCGGCTTCATCCTGGGCAAGGACCTGGAAAAGTATTTCCTGGAAGCTGTCCGCGGCAACAATTACACCCTGACCCCCTTCTTCACCCGTCCCATCGCGATCGTACTGTGGGTGCTGATCGTGGCTTTCCTCGGCTATTCCATCTGGGACAACGCCAAGGGCAAGCGCATGGAAAAAGCCGGCATGAAGGACTGATTGCAAGACCCGCCTGACAGCATCGAATACGGGCATTTTCCCCGGCGCCGGACAATTATCATTCGTGATTGAAATATTCCATGCTAAAATGCCTGACAGTGTTTCGGAATTTTCAGAGCGTTCAGATAATCTGTCCGGCGCCGCTTGATTCCCGGCTTGCCGGCATGACAGTTTTCAGCAATTCATTCACGGGCATATACTCAAGGCATAAATAAATCCATCCTGAAATGTCAGGAAGAGGCGTAAAACCATCATGATCCTTCGAAACGACGGCACAGTATCCCGCCTGCTCAGAGACGTTCCGCTGCCCCGGATGTTCCGCGCGGCGCAGGCCTTTCCCGACAGGCACATCGAGCGTGAAGACATCGAAAAGACGATCTTCGCCGAGATCGACCGCGCCGGCATGGGCCGGCGCGTCAAGCCCGGCATGCGCATCGCCATCACCGCCGGCAGCCGCGGCATCCGCAACGTGGACGAGATCACCCGCTCGGTCGTGGCCTATGTGAAGTCCCGCGGCGCAGTGCCCTTCATCGTGCCCGCCATGGGCAGCCACGGCGGCGCCACCGCCGAAGGTCAGAAGGAGCTGCTGGCGGGCTACGGCATCACGGAAGAAGCCATGGGCTGCGAGATCCGCTCCTCCATGGAAACGGTATTTCTGGGGCTCTCCGAGCTCGGAAAACCCGTATATATGGACAAAAACGCCTACGAATCCGACGGCGTGATCCTCTCCTGCCGGCTGAAGCCGCACAACGCTTTCCGCGGGCCCGTGGAGAGCGGCCCCTGCAAGATGATGACCGTGGGCCTGGGCAAGCAGAAGGGCGCGGAGCAGGTGCACTCCGACGGGATGGACATCATTGCGAAAAACATCCCGACCATGGCCAAAGTGACGCTGGGAACGGGAAAGATCCTTTTCGCCATCCCCTGTCTGGAGAACGCCTACGACCAGACGATGATGTTCGAGGCCATCCCGGCCGAAAAGATTCCGGAGCGCGAACCGGAGCTGCTGAAAATCGCGTTTCAGAACATGCCCTCGATCCTGGTGGGCGAGGGCGACGTGCTGATCGTGGACCAGATCGGCAAAAACTTCAGCGGCACGGGCGTGGACCCCAACATCACCGGCACTTTCTCCACCCCCTACGCCACCGGCGGCGTGCAGGTGCAGCGGACATGCTTCCTGAATCTGACGCCCGAATCCCACGGCAACACCCTGGGCGTCGGCCTGGCCAGCGCCATCACCAAGCGCATCTATGACCAGATGGACACGAATGCCATGTACACCAACTGCATGACCTCCACGGTCATCAAGTCGGCCATGATCCCGCCCATTCTGTGGACGGACAAAGAAGCGATCCAGTTCTGCATCCGCACCTGCAACCGGGTGGATCCCGCAAACTCCCGGGTCATCCGCATCCCCAACAGCCTGCACATCGGCCGCATCATGCTGTCGGAAGCCTATTATGAAGACGCCCGCAGCGGCCGCTGGCCCGGCCTGACCGTCCTGGACGAGCCGCAGCCCCTCGCTTTCGACAGCGAAGGGACGCTGCAGACGCCCATCCTGAACTGACGCGTCAGCGCACCGAAAGGTCGCGCCCGATCCCGCACTGCTTCATGCGCCGCCACAGGGTCGTCTTGCTGATGCCCAGATAGGCGGCCGTCCTGTCCCGGTTCCCGTGGAAACGCTTGAGGGCCTCCAGCAGTTCCGCCCGGGCGCCGCCGGCCTGCTCCGCCGTACCGGCATCCGCAGGCGGATCCTCCGTCCGAAGCGCGTCCAGGTGCTCCCGCAGCGTCCCCGCATCCACGGTGCGCTTGGCCGCCAGCAGCGTCAGCCGGTGGCACAGGCTGTCCATCTGGTCCAGGTTGCCCGGCCAGCCGTACTCGCAGAGGAAAGCGGCGGCCTCGTCGGTCATATGCATCTGGCGGTGATATCTGCCGTTGTACTTCGCCATGGCCGCCTGCCAGAGGGCTGGGATGTCCTCGGGCCGTTTCCTCAGCGGCGGGACCTGCAGGCACAGCGCGCTGAGCGCGTAATACAGATCCCGCCGGAAAAGCCCCTGCTCCATGCGCGCGTGCAGGTCGTACTCCGTCGAGGCGATCAGGCGCACGTCCGCCGGGATCTCCTCCCCGGTGTTGTACAGGTATTTGCCCTGCGTCAGGCAGCAGAGCTTGTACTGGGTCTCGGTGCTCAGCAGCTCCACGCTGCGCAGGTACAGCGTTCCGCCCATGGCCTGCCGCACCACGGACTGGTCCGGCTCGCGCTTCGGGCTGAACCGTCCGAACAGCTTTTCGTCCAGGTCGTCCGGATGCCAGATGCTGCAGTCGAACGCCACAAAGGGCCCGTTCCGCCGCAGGGAAGCGTTGTGGATGCATTCCGCGAGCATGCCCCGGCCCGTACCGGCTTCGCCCCACAGAAGCACCGCCATATCGTGGCGGGAGAGCTTCCTGGCCTGCTCCAGCAGGCGCTGGAAGCCGGCGTTCCGGCTGGTCAGGCTGTCAAAGGTATTCCGGGCGGCCGGTGCGCGCGAGGCCGCGCTCTGGCGCAGCCGCACGTCCATTTCGCTGATGCGCGCGCCTTCCTGGAAAGTGAACACCGCGCCGCTGATCTTCTCGTCCACCAGCACGGGCGTCATGCTCATCAACGCAGTGGACCGGTTGACCACGATCACCATGCTGTCGATCTGGCTGCCGGCCTTCAGGGCCGCCTTCAGGTCGAACCCCTCCAGGCTCCCGACGACGGACTCCACAGGACGGCCGACGATCTCCCCGGGCCTGCCGTCCACCAGCCGGTAAAAGGCGCGGTTGGCGCGCAGCACGGTGCACTCTGTATCCGTCTGCACCACGGCGTCGAAGGTGTTGTCCAGCATGGCGCCCATTTCCGCATTGCTGCGCTTGAGCAGGTCGATGCTGTACGCCACGCGGGAGGCCGTCTCCAGCACCTCGTGCATACTTTCCTCCCCCATGGACAGGAAACGGCAGGCCAGATTCAGCGCTCGCGCCCGGCGGCACACCGTCTCGCCGCCGATCACGCCCCGGCACTTGTCCTCCCGGGCCTCGTCCACCAGGCGGGCGTACTGGGCGATATCCGTGGCGGTGTAGATCCGCAGGTCGATCCTCAGCGCTTTTCCCAGCGTTTCGTTGAACAGTTCCAGGCTGTGGAACATGTTGAAAAAGCCGATGATCCCCAGACGGACCGTTTCGTCTTCCGGGAACTGGCGGCGCAGGGAAAGCACCAGCCCTTCAAGCTCCTGTGTGGAGGCGCGCATCTCGATCACGGGGATCACGACCGCCTCCCGGATCATGCGCGCCTGCAGGCCGCGGGCCACGATCAACTCACAGCCCTGGTCAGCCAGCTGTTTCGCGCGTTCCCGGATCTGTTCCGTCTCGGTGAACTCCACGCACATGGGCGTGATGCGCGGATAGAGCGGGAGGAGCGCCTCGGCGGTTTCCTTCAGCTCGGCATAGGGCATCAGTACGGCGGCTTTCGCCATAGTGTCACCTGCTTTCCTGTTTTTGTTCCGGTTTTCATCATACCGCGTTTCGCACGTCCCGTCAATGAAATGTTTTGTTGCAAAACAGTTCATTCATTCCATAATGGCCGAAAGTTACCGTTTGACGCTGTGACGTTTTACGTGTAAAATAGATAACAGAAAACAGCATCAGCATTGAAAGGAGAGATTTCCATGAGCTTCACCCCCAAAGGCATCGTAGTCCCGATCGTAACTCCTGTAGATGAAAACGGAAAACTCAACGAAAAGGCATACCGCGACCTGATCGAATACCTGTATCAGGGCGGCATCCACGGCATCTTCCCCTTCGGCACCACCGGTGAGTTCTACGCTTACGATCTGGGCTTCTACACCCACCTGCTGGACGTCACCAAGGACGCTGTCGCGGGCCGGATGCAGATCTACGCCGGGGCGAACCATATCACCACCAGGGGTGCGGCTGAAATCGCCAAAGCGGTCGAAAAGGTCGGCGGCATCGACGCGCTGAGCGTGCTGACCCCCATGTTCGTGAGCCAGACCCAGGAAGAGCTTTACGCGTACTACAGGGAAATCGCCGCGTCGACCAGCCTGCCCATCATCATCTACAACAACAAGCCCAAGACCAACGTGGGCGTCGATCCCGCCACCGTCGCCAGACTGGCTGAGATCGACAACATCGTGGCCGCCAAGGACTCCACCGGCGACATGACCAACGCGGAAGAATACATCCGCCTGACCCGGGGCATGGACTTCAGCGTCATGATGGGCCGCGACACCCTGATCCTGGCCGGCCTGCACTACGGCGCCACCGGCGCCATCGCCAGCTGCGCCAACGTGGCTCCGCGCATCGCCGTGGACATCTACGACCGCTTCCTGGCCGGCGATTTCAAGGGTGCTTTGGACGCGCAGTTCAAGCTCTCCGCGCTGCGTGTCGCCACCAACATGGGTTCCTTCCCGGTGACCCTCAAGGAAGCCCTCAAGATGATCGGCCACGACTGCGGCGACTGCGTGAAACCCATCCAGCCGCTGCATGAGGACCAGCGCGAGAAACTGCGCAAAGTGCTTTCGGAGATGGGCCTGCTGTGACCGATATCGTCTCCCGGATGATCGATACCCAGCTGCTGCTGTTCCTGTACATGCTGTGCGGGGTCATCGTCAGCAAGCTGCGCATCATCCGGGAGGACAACCGCGGAGTGCTGGTGCGCCTGCTGATGGACGTGGTCATGCCCATGATGGTGCTGAACGCCTTCAACAAGCCCACGGGCAGGGACGAATTGCTTTCCTCCGTGCTCGTAATGGCCATCGCGGGCGTCAGCTGCCTGGCCGCCTGGGGCATCGGCGCCCTGCTGTGGCGGCGCCAGCCGGAAAACAAGTGCAAGGTGCTCATGTACGCCAGCATGTTCTCCAACGCGGGCAACGCGGGGCTGCCGGTGCTCAACCTGGTGTTCGGCCCGGAGGGCGTGTTCTACGGCTCCATGTACCTGATCCCCCCGCGCATCCTGCAGTGGACGGTGGGCATGGGCTTCTTCCTGAAGCCGAAGAAGGGCTCGTTCGTCAAAAACGTACTGCTGAACCCCATGGTGGTCGTGGTCTACATCGGCTTCATCCTGATGGCCTTCAACTGGCAGATCACCGGCGTGTTCGGCACCGCCATTGCCAACCTGGGCTCCATGGCCGGGCCCCTTTCCATGATCCTGATCGGTGCCACTTTGGCCGGTATGCAGCCCAAAGCGCTGCTCGATCCGGCCGTGCTGCTGGCCAGCGCGCTGCGCCTGCTCGTCTTTCCCCTCGCCGCAGCCCTCGTGCTCAAGGCGCTCAGCGTCGACCAGATGACGATGAACCTCTGTGTCATCCTGCTGGCCATGCCCATCGCCTCGAATACGGCGGCCATGGCGGAACGCTACGGCGGCGATTACGTATTCGCCTCCGCCTGCGTCAGCGTTTCGACGCTCCTGAGCGTCGTCACCGTTCCCGTTATCACCTGGCTCTGCCAGCTGATATAAACACAAATTCCGTCTTCGGACATTACCATTTTTAGGAGGAAAACCATTATGAAAATCGCATTCATCGGTCTCGGCATCATGGGCAAGCCCATGGCGAAGAACCTGCTCAAAGCCGGTCAACAGCTGCGCGTGTACGACCGCAACCAGGCTACCATCGAAGAGCTCAAGGCCGCCGGCGCGACCGCCTGCTCCTGCTCCGCTGAGACCGTGGAAGGCGTAGACGCCGTGATCACCATGCTGCCCAACAGCCCGCACGTCAAGTCCGTCATGCTGGAGGACGACAAGCTGGCTGCAAAGATGCCCAAGACCGCCACCTTCATCGACTGCTCCTCCATCAACCCCGTCGCCTCCCGCGAGATCGCCGCGGAACTGGCCAAGTACGGCATCGACATGCTGGACGCGCCCGTGTCCGGCGGCCAGCCCAAGGCCATCGACGGCACCCTGTCCTTCATGGTCGGCGGC
>JBGUIY010000220.1:0-6323 GCA_045113475.1 Christensenellales bacterium
AATCCTCCCTGTTCAGCGCGTCGTACCAGGAAAGGTCGTACCGGCTCTCCTGCCACTGCCGCGCCTCTTCCAGCGTCTGCCTGCGTATCCCCATGGAATAGCCTGCCATCAGCCAGCTCACGGCCGAAAGCAGGGCCAGGAGCAGCAGCACTGCCAGCACAATCAGCATATTCCGCCTCCGCTTACATGTCCTGCAGCGTTACCGTCAGGCGGACAGGATTATGGTCCGTCGCCGCAAAATCCAGGGACACGGTCTGTATCTCCTCGACCAGCAGGTTATAGGAGACAATGAAGCCGTCGATCAGGTAATACTGGAAATTGCTGTGGTCAGCGCCGGCGTAGGCTTTGTCCAGCAAGCGGCAGGTCGGCACATTCCCGTCCATCAGCAGGCTCAGCCGCGGATCGAAGTCCGCCGTGTCGATAACGCCCGGCGTCCACATGCCCGCGCGAACGGGCCAGCGGCTCTGGTCGGCGTTGGAGAAGATCTGGTTGAAATCACCGCCGGCGATGACGTAGTTGCCCTTGTCCACTTCCGCCTTCAGGAATCCGGCCAGCATGGCGGTCTGGGCCGCCTTGCCTGAGCCGTCGTCATAGGCCTCCAGGTGCAGGTTCACCGCCACCAGCTCTTTGCCGGTGCCCTCCACGGGGATACGGCTGACCAGCAGGCAGCGCTTCAGGTTGGTCAGGCGGATGGGCCAGGAAAAGGGACAGGGCAGCTGGACGCGGCTGGCCGAGGCAACCGGATAGCGGGACAGGGTCAGCAGGCCGGACTCCACATGCCCGATAGGCGGCACCGGATAAGGCACGTACAGGGCGTTGTAATTGAAGGCGGTCAGCGCGTCGTACCGGGGAAAGGCGCTGGAAAGCTGCGTCCACTGGTCGATATGGTGGGAACGGTCGGAATTCTTGTCCGCCTCCTGAACGAGGATCAGGTCAGGCGCTTCCGAGGTCAGATAGCCCTGGATCTCCGCCATGTTCTGCCGCACGCGCTCGGCGTCGGCGGTCTGCACCATGCTGCCGCCGTCCATGAAGAAGTCGGCGTTGTCCCCCAATGCGCCGAAGCCGATATTCCAGCTGACCACGCGCACGGTATCCCCCAGGCGCAGGATCTCAGACGCCGAGCCCGCGGGCGTGACCGCTTCCGTATCCGCAGGACGGTACTCCGCGACGGTCAGGATCAGGATGCCGACAGCTGCCAGTCCGACGACCGCGGCCAGCAAGATCGCGATGAATTTCAACAGCTTACGGATCATGGATGCTCTTCCTCCGGAATAAAACCTTCAAAAATCTGCGTTTCATAGCGGCCCTTCAGCCGCGCCATATCCGCCCGGGAACGGACGGTCCAGGCCACCCAGTGGGCCGGCCACAGCCGCAGCAGGCGCAGCGGCAGGCTGTGGTCCGTCGCCGCCTCCGCGGCGATAAAGTCCGGCCTGCCCAGCACATTCATGGTCTGGGAGGCCAGAAAGCGCGTGATCAGCGTTTTCGGCTGCTTTGACGGCGCGCTGAGCCCGAAGGTCAGCTGACCCCGCAGGATGTCCGGCCGGTTCTTCCGGTACCAGCGCACAGCGCGGGGATCGAAGCTCTCGATCATATACCGCCCGGAATAGCCGCTCATCCGCCTGTCGATCAGTTCGCACAGCAGCGCGACGCGTTTGTCGGACTTGATCTCGATCAGCAGCGGCACGCGCCCGTCCACCGCCGCCAGGAATTCGTCGAAGGTCGGGATCAGGCAATCGGTACCCGCCAGCCGGCAGGCGCGGAGCTCCTCCAGCGTGCAGTCTGCGACCTTGCGGGAATCACCGCACATGCGCACCAGGTCGTCGTCGTGGAACACCACCAGGCGGTCGTCCCGGGTGATGTGCACGTCCGTTTCGATGCCGTAGCCGCCTTCCACCGCTGCGCGGAAAGCAGGCAGGCTGTTTTCGGGACGCTCGGCGTTCCACAGTCCGCGGTGGGCGTACCAGCGGCCGGTCATGGCGCTCATGTCCCGCCGTCCGAAGCGCGGCGCGATCAGGAACAGATACAGCAGAAAGAGACCTGCCGCGATGAGCAGAAGAATGGTCCAAACACTCATCGGCTCAGTTGTCCCCCGCATCGAAGGCTTCCAGCCCGCGCTTCGCTTCAGGCCTGGCGTCGCCGTGCTTCACGAAGCACATGGTCAGCACCGAAACGGCCACCATGATGCCCGCGTAGGGAAACAGCGTGTGATAGCCCACATGCTCCAGGAGCCAGCCGGAAAGGATGGGCGTCAGCACCTGCGCTGCCATGGAGAAGGTGTAGTAATAGCCGGTATATTTGCCCGTGTCGGCACCGCTGGCCAGCTCCACCACCATGGGGAAGGAGTTCACGTTGATGGATGCCCAGGCGATGCCCACCAGCGCGAACAGCACGAACATCAGCGCGCCAAGGGAATGGACGGTGCCTGCCAGGAAAAAGCATGCCGACAGCAGGACCGCCCCGGCCAGGATGACCTTTTTCCGCCCCAGCCTGGAAGAGACGATGCCCACCGGCCAGTAGCTGAGCGTGGCAGCGGCGGTGGCCACCAGGATGCAGTTGGAGGCTGTGCCCTCCCGCACCTGCCACTGGGAGATGGCGTACTTGCTGAAAGCCGTGGTGACCGCGTTGTAGCCCATGAACCAGAACGCCACCGAGAACAGGATCAGGAGCAGGCTGCGCATGACCGCCGGATTCAGCTTGCCGCTCTTCTCGTCGCGGGTGACAGCCGTTTCCGCTTCAGACTCGCCGTAGTTGATGCGCTCCATCTCCGCCACCAGCGGGCGCTCACGGATGGTTTTGTACAGTACGAACACGCTGACTGCCATGATGGCGGCGACAGCGTAAAAGAGCAGGGAATAATCGGATACCGTTTCGCCGTTTTCGGCCACGATGTGCCGGATGGCGACATTGTTGAGCGCCAGCGTCAGCATGCCGCCCACGGTGCCCATCAGGTTGATGACGGCGTTGCCCTTTGAACGCAGGGGCTTGGGCGTGACGTCCGGCATCAGCGCCACGGCGGGAGAGCGGTACAGGCCCATCGAAATCAGCAGCAGGCCCAGCACCACCAGAAAGACCGGCAGGGAGTTCATGCCGATCACCACGGGCAGCGACACCGTGAACAGGACCGCCAGGAAGGTGCCCAGCAGGATGAAGGGCATGCGCCGGCTCATTTTCGCCTTGCAGCGGTCCGACAGCGCGCCGAAATACGGCAGCAGGAAGAGCGCCAGCACGTTGTCCATGGCCATGACCACACCGGCCCACGTATCGTTGAGCCCGTAGGTGTTCTTCAGCACCAGCGGCACCGTGAAGTCGTACATCTGCCAGAAGGTGCAGATGGACAGGAAGGCCAGGCCCACCAGCATGGTGCGCTTGTAGTTGAGTTTCATCGACCGTCATCTCCTTGCCGTGTCAAATATCCGAGCATATCGTCCGCATAGCGTCTCGCCGCGTCCGGATCATAGCACACCGGTTCATCGCTTTCATAATCCGCCAGGGCGGCCCTGATCAGCGGGTGATGCGCCGGAGGCAGGTGCTTCAGCGCCCACTCGCCGCCCTCCTTTTTGGAAAGGACGAGCCTCTCCTGCCGGTAAGCGAGCACACGCGCCAGGTTCAGCGTCAGGTACATCGTGTTGTCCGCGATCTCTTCCCGCGCGCCGGCCACATCCTCCATAATGGCGTCCAGGTAATCCGCCTCCGGCACCTCATCGAACACTTCGCCGACCGGCCGGCCGCAAAGGCAGACGCCCCGCCTGCGTATCACCGTAAAGTGCGCGGCGAGGTCCCTGTCCGTCCCACGCATATCCCGGATATATCCGCCGGGATCCCGCATGCAGCGCTCCAGATGCATCCTGGAATAATGCAGTTCAAAGGGCGTCGGATAGACGAAAGGGCGGCAGACGCCCTCCAGTAGCACGCTCATCTCGATCCCGCCGCGGTGCAGCGCCGCGTTCCCGCCCGGCAGGGCCGCGTCGAGTTCCATGACCATGTCCAGGAAGCGCCGTTTGCAGTCGTCCGCCATGCCGTGCCGGATCACCGCGATCAGGTCCAGATCGCTCTTTGCCGGGTGATAGCAGCCCATCGCGGCGGAACCGTGCAGATATACGCCGACAAGGTTCTCCGTCAGGATGATCCGGGCGTTTTCCGCGAAGCGTTTCAATACGCTGTCGGTATTTGGATATGTGCTCATCGAATACTATCATCCTGACCGGGTTTCATGCCCGGGCTTGTCCGTTCGTGCCCCGGTTCAGATGCTTTCATATTATAACTGATGGGCGCCGCATCGAGATGCTGGAGCGCCCATCCGGTTGCAAACATAGGATTTCTCGATCAGCGCCCTGGACGGACGGCAGACCGTGCCGGCTTCATTTGATCCACGCGCCAGGGCGCACGGTGGCGGTGCGGTTGTCCACGATGGGATCCAGCACCATGACCGCCTTCTCGTCCTCCACCACGCGCTGGGAGCCGCGTACCGACAGCACGAAGCAGGCGCCCTGCACCTTGATGCCGAATTCCGCCATCAGGGAGCACATGCCCCGGGCCGTACCGCCGCCGCGCTTGAAGTCGTCCACAATGATCGCGTTCTGCCCCTGCTGCACCGCGCGCTTGGGCAGGGACATCATTTCGATCTGGCCGCCGCCGGAAACATAGCTGATGTTCACCGTGCCGCCCTCGTACACCTTGATGGAGCGGCGGGCGATGACCAGGGGCAGGTGCAGGGCCGCCGCGGTCTCCAGGGCCACGGGGATGCCCTTGGTCTCCATGGTGAGGATGAAGTCCGCGGGGGTATCGTAATACTCGGCGGCGATCAGCTCGCCGATGGAGCGCACCGTGTCCGGCTCGGACAGGATATCCGACAGATACAGGTAGCCGCCGGGCAGGATGCGATCACGGTCCATCAGCCGGGCGCAGAGGCTGGACACGAAGGGACGCGCGTTGACCACGTTGCCGCTCATGCGGTAGCGCACGCCGCCGCCCGCGCCGGTGACCGTTTCGATGGTGCCCAGGCGGAAGGTGCGGAAGGTGCGCGCAAGAATGGCGGTGTCCTCACTGATCGTGGACTTGGCCGCGGAAAACATCTCGCAGAAATATGAAAGTGTGTAGATTTTGTTGGGGGTCGCCGTGAGCACCCTGCTCATGACGGCCAGACGTTCCCCGCGTTTGACCTTGTCCACGTTAAACCTCCCGTCTGCTGTGCTGAATCACGCGCTTTATTACTCGATCACTGCCCGGTGATAAACCTTCTTGCCCTTGCGGATGACCACGCCAGCCTTGAGGTCTTCGGCGGAAACGGTCGTATTCACGTCGTCCGCCTTGACGCCGTTCACCATGACGCCGCCCTGCTGCACGAGCCGGCGGGCGTCGGATTTGCTGGCGCAGAGCTTGCAGCGGGCCATCAGGTCCACCAGGTTATAGCCCGCTTCGGGCACCTCGTCCGCCGTCAGGACGGTCTTGGGCATGTTGGCGTCGTTCCCCATGCCGGAGAACAGGGACGCGGCGGTCTCCTCCGCCTTCTTCGCCTCTTCCTCGCCGTGCACCAGCTTGGTCAGCTCGAAGGCCAGGATCTTCTTCTTTTCGTTGATGCGGGAATCGTCCCAGTGTTCCATGGCGTCGATCTGGTCCAGGGGGATGAAGGTGAGCATGCGGATGCACTTCATCACGTCGGCGTCGTCCACGTTGCGCCAGTACTGGTAGAAGTCGTAGGGGCTGGTCTTCTCGGGATCGAGCCACACCGCGCCTTTGGCGGTCTTGCCCATCTTCTTGCCCTCGGAGTTGAGCAGCAGGGTAATGGTCATGGCGTAGGCGTCGTCCCCGGTCTTCTTGCGGATCAGCTCGGTGCCGGCCAGCATGTTGCTCCACTGGTCGTCGCCGCCGAACTGCATGTTGCAGCCGTAATGGGTATGCAGATACCAGAAGTCGTAGCTCTGCATTATCATATAGTTGAATTCGAGGAATGAGAGTCCGCGTTCGAGTCTCTGCTTGTAGCACTCGGCTGTGAGCATACGGTTTACACTGAACTGCGCACCAACTTCACGGAGCACCTCGATGTAGTTGAGGTTCATAAGCCAGTCTGCGTTGTTTACGACGATAGCCTTTCCCTCTGAGAAGTCGATGAAGCGGCTCATCTGCTTCTTGAAGCATTCAACGTTGTGCTGGATAGTCTCGGGAGTCATCATCTTTCTCATATCGGTCTTGCCGGTGGGATCGCCGATCATAGCTGTACCGCCGCCGATGAGCACGATAGGCTTGTTTCCAGCCATCTGGAGTCTCTTCATAAGGCAGAGCGCCATAAAGTGACCAACGTGGAGCGAGTCGGCAGTGGGATCAAA
>JBGUIY010000221.1:0-4218 GCA_045113475.1 Christensenellales bacterium
ATGCACATCTGTGGGCGGCTTTTGCGACATCTCTGCGTCAGCCGTCCTCACCGTATCTTCGGATACGCTTTCGGACGTCTTCCTTGACCTGTCTCAAAATCCATCCCACATCTGTACATTTATTTAGATGAGAATTAGTATAAAAACAAGAGATCCTTCATCTGTCCTCTTTGCGGGGGAGCAGATGAAGGATCTCTTTTGTATTTGCCGTTCTGCCGTGATTAGATCCCGTTGTCTTTTCCTGTTTTCCGCGTCAGCATGACCAGGGCGATCACCAGCACCAGTGGAAAAATGCTGCCCACCAGCATGCCGGACCGCAGGCTGTCGCCGGCCTGCTGGGTCACCGCGCCGGCCAGGCTCGGGCCGCAGGCACCGCCCAGGTCGCCAGCCATGGCCAGCAGGGCAAACAGGGCGGTCCCGCCCCGGGGAAGGCGGGGCGAGATGACGCTGATGGTGCCGGGCCACATGATGCCCACGGAAAAGCCGCAGAGGACGCAGCCGGCCAGGCCCAGTACGGGACTGGACGCCAGGGAGGCCAGCAGGTAGCAGCACAGGCACAGGATGCCGGAGGCGATCATGAACCGGATCAGGTCCATTTTCGCGCCGTGTTTTCCATAGATCACCCGGCTGATGCCCATGGTCACGGCGAACAGGCAGGGGCCGACCAGGTCTCCCACCGTCTTGGAGAAGCCCAGCGCCGCCTCGGCATAGGCGGAGGCCCACTGGGCCATGGTCAGCTCAGAGGCGCCGGCGCAGACCATCAGCAGGATCGCGGTCCAGAACAGCGGCGTCCTGAAGAGCGCGCCGACGGTCATGCCCTTGCCCTCCTCGGTCAGGCGCTCGATGGGGCAGGTGGCGAAATTCCAGATGTTGTACAGGGGAACCAGCGCCCAGACGCAGGCCAGCACCTTCCAGTGTCCGATGCCGAACACGGCGAAAAACAGCGTGGACAGCAGGATCACGCCCACCGAGCCCCAGCAGTAAAAGGAGTGGAGCAGGCTCATGACGGCGTCCTTGTGCTCGAAGGGGCAGGCCTCCACGATGGGGCTGGCCAGCACCTCGATGAGCCCGCTGCCGATGGCGTAAATGACCACGCAGAGCATGATGCCCGCGAAGGGGTCGGGGAGCAGGTCCGGGATCACCGCCAGGCCCGCGAGGCCCAGGGCGCAGGCGATCTCGGAGACGACTACGCAGCGGCGGTAGCCGATGGCGTCCACGAAGCGGGCGCAGAACACGTCCACCAGCAGCTGCGTCAGGAAAAACGCCATGGGGATCAGCGCGATCTTTCCCAGCGGGATCCCGTGATCCATGTGGAACTTGAGAAACAGCAGCGGCGTGAAATTGGAGCAGATGGCCTGGGTGATGAAGGCCAGGTAGCAGGCCAGGAGGGTCCTCTGGTAGTTCTTCTGCATGATCGGTCCTCGTTGATTTGTCATGTGTCACAGAGCAGCAGCCGGTGACGATGTACCAGTATAGCATAAAAACAAGGGAAAGCAAATGGTCCGGCAGGCCCATCATCAGGCGGCGTTCAAACTTCTGCCACAATGCACATATTGACATGAAAATCCACCGCATGATATAGTATATATGTGCAAGGGAGTAGCCGATCGCCGGGAAACCGGCGGGTTTGCATTCCGTCAACCGTCCGCATTCGGCGGACCGGAACAAATGAGATGGCAAGACTTGCGCTGTGACAATGGCCACGGCGCGGGTCTTTTTTTCGTACCGGGGCCGGACGAAAAAAGGAGGTATGTACCATGTCCAGGCGCTATACCACGGTGGATGGCTTTTTTGGCACGAAGCTGCATTATGACGGCAGCGGAAAACTTGTCGGGCAGTCGGTGCCCGGTTTGACCAAAGGCACGATGCTTCATTACGACATGAACGGCAATATCATCGGACGTACGGATCCCGGTTTTTTCGGCACGCAGATCCATACCGATAAAAACGGCCGTTATGCCGGTACCACATGCGATGGATGGCGGGGTCAAAAATTCCACAGCACCGCAAACGGCGGGAACGGTGAGTCCTGGGAGGGACTGTTCGGCGCGTGGCTTACCGAAATGGATGACTGATATTTGTTGTCAGATCATTTCCGTGTACAAATTATCAGGAGGTGCGATATGCTCACTTTCATTCTTGTTATCTGGATCGTTTCCCGTATCCTGCGTCCCCGCTATATCTGCCGGCATTACTGCTATCGTCCGTTCTTCGGCCTGGGCTGGGGCCTGCCACTGCTGGGCATGTACCTTTTGGGCCGTCATCATCGCCCGCACGCCGATCATTGCCCGGACGGCTGGCATGGCTGCGGCTACGAAGGCTTCGGCCAGCCCCGCGGCGGGGATCACGGCTTCGGCGGCCAGGGCGGCTGGTGGTAACCTGCTTCTCTGAATGCGTATACTGATGGTATCGGACAGCCGGACGGTGGATCTATGGCGATCCGCCGCCTGGCGCATTGGCAAGAAGGATGATAATGACTATATCATTTCGCAGTATTCTGATGCTTGCAGCAGCTTTTCTGACGGTGATTGCCGGAGCCCTTGCTACCGTGCAGATCAGGGAGAAAAGACGGCCCAAACAGTCAATGCAGGCACTTTGGCTGTATACCTGTATTTTGCTGGCTCTCGGTGTGCTGACAGGCATACCTGTTTATGTGGCGGATACACCTGTCACGCTGCTCTTTGGATGTATCAGCTGTGTCTGTCTGATGTCGGCCGCAGCGTGTGCCAACCAGCGCATTGTCTGGGATGACCGTGGCTTCTGGTACAGGACTGTTTTGCGCCGGACTGTCCATTATCAATATGAAGATATTCGCCGGATACGGCCTGTATTTGATTCCAGCCCGTTCGGCGCGGATCTTTATATGCGGGTGGGGAACCGCAGGATCATCATCGACAGTTCCATGCTCTGGGGCAGGTTTACCGAAGCTTATGAAAATTGGCAGACCCGCAATGGCAGAATGTCCTGGCGGCAGGAAAACCGACAGAGGTTTGAGGCACGTTATCACCGCCACGGCCCCTTCCGGCGCAAACTGGATCGGATCCCCGGCGGCCGTTTCAGGCTGTATCTGTTTACAGCCTGCGGGCTTTTTTGTGTGGCGCTGGGCGTTTACTGTATCTTCGGGATGAAGCATTGGATACACCTGACTGCGGGTGTCGTGGGTGTCGCCATCGGCGGGGCGATGTTCAGATACTGGTATGCGGTGGCGCATATCGACGACAAGCCACGGCTAATCCGTGGCTATCTGAGTGTCAACGCCCGCATCCGGCCCGATCCGGACGGGAAGCCAAAGCGGTACCGCCGGGTGAAAAGATAAAACAAATGACCCGCCGGAGCAAAACACTCCGGCGGATCGGGAGCAGGGGATACCGGGGCATCCCCTGCCACATTAGGGCTGGTTATACCGCAGTCGCTTCCCGGGCGGCGGTCATGGCGTCGTACTCGGCCTGGGTGACGATCCCGGCGCTGAGAAGGTCTTTCAGCGTGCTGCCGGGGTGTTCCTGCAGGTAAGCTTTGATCCTGTCGCAGGCGGCCTGGGTGATCGCGCCTTTTGTCACCATGGCGTCAAAGTCAATGGTGCTCTCGGTGACCGCGGCTGGATCAGTTGCTGCCGGAGTCTGGCTGTTGGCCGGAGCCTGGGCGGCGTCGCGGGAACGGCGTCCGCGCTTTCCGGAGGATTGGCTGCCCGCCTGCGCCGCGTCCCCGGAGCCTTTTCCGTGGCGCCCGCGTTTTTGTTCGGCCGGCTGCCCGGCATCCGGCTGGGTATCGGTTTCCGGGGTCTGTGCCTGCTGGCTGCGTCCCTTCATCCCCGGCTGACGGTGCTGCCGGGTCTTGCTTTGCCCGGTGCTCTGGGTGCCGGCTTCCTGTGTCTGCTGGGTGCCGGGGGTCGCGCCGGTGGCAGCGTCCTCGGCAAATACGCCGGCGGCAGTCGTGATCATGGCCAGCGTAAGGATCAGTGTGATGAGCTTTTTCATGGTTTTAACCTCCTTGAACAGGTTTAGTCTTTATGTTTCAGTCTTCCGGAAATGTGCACGTTTTCCGTTTGACGGCCCTATCATAACCGCCGTTCCTAAAACGAACCTAAAGGCCGAATAAAAGCGGTTCAAACGATTGACAAAGGGCTGTTTCATTAGGGCATTACCGCACAAATCGATAGAAGGTAGCATAGGTCGCCAAGATATGGTATAATGCTGACATGGATAAGCAATTGACGATGTC
>JBGUIY010000222.1:0-3072 GCA_045113475.1 Christensenellales bacterium
CAGCAGGTCAGAAAGCCAGATAAACAAATTGACGCCGAAGCCGGCCACGAGCGCGATCACCGGCGTCCTGGTCAGGGATGCCACCAGCAGATCGACTGCCAGGAAGGCAGCACCCAGCAGCATGAATCCCAGGTATCCCGCCATCGTTTCCTGCCAGTACAGCGTACCGCAGGCCGCTATGATCGCGGGATACAGCAGACTCAGCAGGATCGCCGCCAGCAGGATCGTCAGTGACGCCAGGTATTTGCCCAGTACCACGCCTGTCATCGACCGAGCGTAAAGATATACCAGCTGATCCCCGCCCGATTCCCCGGCGGAGAGCAGGCGCATGGTCAGCACAGGCGTCAGAAGCATCCAGAGATAACTCATATTGGAGATCAAGCTCAGCATATCCCCCGAACGCGCGGCCAGGTTGCCGACGATGAAAAAGACGCTGCTGAGGCTCAGGTATACGATCAGAAAAATATACATCACGGGGGTGTACAGGTATCCCTGCATTTCCCGTTTCCAGATCAGGATCATACCGTTTCCTCCTCCGCAGTCCGTTCGGTCAGGGCCGAGAGGAAAAGCTCCTCCAGTTCGCTTTTGACCGGCGTCAGCTGCAGCAGCGCCGCGTCCGCTTTCACCAGCGCCTGGAACAGCTCGCGCTCCATCTGCGCGTCCCTGTCCCCGGTGACGAGTGCCGCGGCAATGCCAGGCTTACCGGACTGCAGCATTTCAAAGCGCTTTACGCTTTCAAGCCGGCCAAGAATGCGCTCGGCAGCTTCCCGGCCGATGGCGGCCTCGACGCGCAGCGTCCTTTCGCTGTTGTCTTCCTCCGCGATACGCAGGTCGCGGATGAGTTTCCCTTCGTGCAGCATCAGCGCACGGGTGCAGAGCCCGTCGAGATCCTTCAGGATATGGGTCGAGAGGATCAACAGCCTCTCGCGGGAAAGCTCACGGATCAGATCCCGGATCTCCCTGATCTGAACGGGATCCAGTCCGGTGGTCGGTTCGTCCAGCAGCACGATTTCCGGATTCCCGGCCAGGGCAGCCGCGAGGCCCACGCGCTGGCGGTAGCCTTTGGACAGGTTCCCGGTCCGCCGCCCGAGGATACCGGATATCCCGGTTTTTTCTGCCAGTTCGCGCACGTGCCTGTCCACGTCTTCCTTTACGACGCCCTTCAGAGCGCAGACGAAACGCAGCTGGGACATCACCGTCATTTCATCGTAGAGTCCCGGTTTTTCAGGCAGGCAGCCGATCAGCGGGCGCGTTTTTTCGGGTTCCCAGATCACGTCGTGACCGTTCACCTGAACGTTCCCGGCAGAGGGCGCGAGGCGGCCGGCCAGTATATTCAGCAGGGTGGTCTTTCCCGCGCCGTTCTGGCCGATCAGCCCGATCAGCTCACCGCCGGTGCATTCAAAGCTGATCCCGGACAGAGCTTCCTTGTCCCCATACCGCTTGTCGATCTTTTCGGCCTTCAGAAAGGCTCTTCCGGCGGCGCCGTTCAAAGGATCACTCCCTTCAGGAAATACAGAATCAGCAGGTGGCCGGGATATGCCAGATAGCTCAGCCACAGGGGATGGCGTTTTTTCCAGCCTATGGGATACAGGATCAGGGGCAGGCTCAGCACCGCCAGATTCTGGAGCCTGAAGACTGCGGTATAAAGCGAGGCAGTATAGGGCGTCAGATTCCTGAGTTTCACTACCGGTATGCCGAACAGCACGTTGATCTGCGACGTACCCTCGCCCCAGAACAGGCAGTATGCGATCATGACCGCAGCCACCGCCTGCCGCCTGTTCTTGACCAGATAAAGCAGGATGATCAGCAGTACGCCCTTATACCCGTAATCCACCTTCAGGATCATCGTCAGCAGGACTGCCAGTACGGGCGCCCAGTATTCGCTCCCGTACTTTTTCCGCTGCATGCCGTAAACCGCCAGCTGGCCCAGCAGCAGCGTAAACAGCACATTCCCCTCAGTCAGACTGTGGTCCATCGCGAGCATATAAATGGGCTGGGATATCAGCGCCAGGGACAGCAGGCGCAATGTGTAGCGCAGGGGATTGCGCGTGTAGCCCATCCCGACCACCAGGCACCAGGCGTAGATCGGGAACGCCAGGCGTCCGACAACGCGCCAGTCAGTATTTCCACGGAAGAAAAGGACGCCCACGTGATCCACGATCATGAATACCATGGCAATGACCTTCAGGAAAGCGGTCCTCTCGTTTCCCCCGGTCCGGTATCCACTATAACCGCGATCGGATATACGATCAAGCATATTCATCGCCAAACCTCAAGTTTTACATTCTGCCGTGCGCGATCATACCTGAGAATACACGACATCCGGATTATAGCATTTTTATTTCCGGCCCGCAATACGCTTGACGTGACGGCGCTTCCGTTGGTATAATAAATATGGATCAGATTATGATGCAATGTATTTGGGGAGGCTTGGAAATGCTGTCAACAGCACTTTCCTGCACGCTGAGCGGCGTAGACGGCATACTGGTGCACGTGGAGACGGATATCGCGGGCGGTCAGTCCAACCTGTCCCTCGTAGGCCTGCCCGACGCCGCCGTACGCGAGAGCCGCGACCGCGTGGTCCCCGCAATGCGCAACTCAGGATATATATTCCCCTCCAGCCGGATCACCATCAATCTGGCCCCGGCCGATCTCAGGAAAGAAGGCTCTTCCTTCGATCTTCCCATCGCGCTGTCGATCCTGGCGGCCAGCCGCCAGATCCCGCCGCAGTCCCTCGCGAACACCATGATGTTCGGCGAACTCTCCCTGGACGGCCGTCTGAACGGCATCCGCGGCGCGCTGCCGATGGTGCTTTCCGCCCGCGACCAGGGCGTCACCCAGGTGCTGCTGCCCGCCGAAAACGCCCTTGAGGTCGCCGCCGTTGAGGGCATACAGGTTTTCCCTGCGCGTACCCTGACGGAAGCCGCCCAGCATATGAGCAGCGAAAAACCGCTGCTCTGCCAGTTGCAGATCCCGTTCGAAGAGCTGCGCAGGCAGCGTCCAGCCGCCGCTTACGATCTGAAAGACGTCAAGGGCCAGACAGGCGCCCGCCGCGCGCTTGAGATCGCGGCG
>JBGUIY010000223.1:0-17233 GCA_045113475.1 Christensenellales bacterium
ATAATGAAACGGCGTACACGCATCACATCTTATCTGACGAGGAATAACGGCATGGAAAAAGTGAAAGTGACAGACGCGCTGAAAACGATCCCCGCCTACGGCTTCCCGGAAGCGGAAGAGCTGCCCATGTTCGCGGAAAACCGCGTGCACCAGCGCTCCAGCGGCAATCCCTACCCGAATAAAGTGGTCATGCAGGTGGACCGGCAGCACCGGGCGGAGCGGGCCTTCCGGGTCATCACCCTGGAGAACGAATACCTGAAGCTGGAACTCATGCCGGAACTGGGCGGACGCATCTACTCCGCCCTCGACAAGCGGACGGGCTACGACTTTTTCTACAAGCAGCACGTGATCAAGCCCGCTCTGATCGGCATGCTGGGCAGCTGGATCTCCGGCGGGTGCGAGTTCAACTGGCCCTGCCACCACCGGCCCGGCACCTTCATGCCCGTGGACACCGCCATCGAGGAGGAGCCGGACGGCGCGGTGACCGTGTGGATGAGCGAGAACGAGCCCCTGGACCGCATGAAGGGCATGGTGGGCGTCCGCCTGGCCCCGGGGGAAGCGCGGTTCGACACCCGGATGAAGGTGTACAACCGCACGGCCCAGCGCCACTCCTTCCTCTGGTGGGAGAACGCCGCCGTGCCCGTGAACGAGCAGTACCGCCTGGTGTTCCCGCCCGACGTGCACTACGTGCAGTTCCATTACCGCAAAAACGTGACTTCCTACCCCGTGGCCAGCGGCGTGTACAACGGCATCCGCATGGGCGGTGGCACCAATATTTCCTATCATAAAAACACCCGCCAGCCCACCTCCTACTTCTGCGCGGAGACGGAGTACGACTTTTTCGGCGGGTACGACGAGGGGAAGCGCTGCGGCGTGGTGCACGTGGCGGACCGTACCGTCAGCGTGGGCAAGAAGATGTTCACCTGGGCCTACAACCAGCTTTCCCGCAGCTGGGAAAAGGCGCTGACGGACACCGACGGCGCTTACGCGGAGCTGATGGCCAGCAGCTACTCCCTGAACCAGCCGGACTTTGCCTGGCTGATGCCCTACGAGGAAAAGGAATTCTCCCAGATGTGGTACCCGGTGGGGGATATCGGCGCGCCGCTGTGCGCCTGCGCGGAAGCGGCCGTATCCGTCCACGACGGGCAGCTGTTCATCCAGCCCACGGTGGCGCTGAATAACGCCCTGCTCACCGTGAACGGCCGGGAATATCCCCTGAACGCAGGCCCCGGGGAGATCGTGTCCATGCCCTGCGAAGAAGCGCTCCAGCAATTCACCCTGCGCGATCAACGGGGCCGCGTGCTGCTGCGCTTCGAAAAGCCCGATCCCTGTACGGCGAAGGAGATGCCGGCCACCATTCCGGACAATCCCACCCTGGACAGCCTGCGCTCCGCCCAGGAGGCCTACCTGATGGGCGTACATGCGGACCAGTACCGGGATCCCGCCGTCCGGCCGGACCGCTACTGGCGGGACGCGCTGCGCCGCGACCCCGAATATGTGCCCGCCCTCACAAAGCTGGCGGAATACGAGATGGCGCACCTGCGCCCGGAAAAGGCGGAGGCGCTGGCCCTTCGCGCCTGGAAAAAAGCGACGGTACGCAACTTCCACCCCGAAAGCGGCGAGCTGCAGTACCTGATGGGCCGCATCAAAGAAGCCCTTGGCGACGACGAAGCCGCCCGGAAATGGTACATGCAGGCTGCCTGGGCCCAGGACGCCCGCAGCCGGGCCCTGACCCGGGCCGCCATGATCGAAGGACGGCGGCAGGACTGGGAGGCCATGGCCGGCCTGGCCTCGAAGGCCCTGCGGGAGCACGCAGGCAACGAAACGGCCCTGCTGCTGCGCGCCGTCGCCGAAAAGCATACCGATCCTGCTCAGGCGGGCAGGACGCTGGAAGTCCTCCTCGCCCACGACCCCCTGTGCCTGACCGCCCGGGCCCTGCAATGGGGCGCCTCGGACCGGCTGTACGCCGCCATGGGTTCCGACCCCTGCCAGACGGCGCTGGACATCGCCGAAGACCTGTGGCAGGCGGGCATGGCCCCGCTGGCGGCGCAGGTGCTGGAGCATCTGCCGGTCAAATGCGCCCAGACGGAATATGTGCGGGCCTTCCTGACGGAGGATCCTGACCTTCTGGCCAGCGCGGCCGGGCTGGACTGCGGCATCGCCTACCCCGCCAGGCCCCTGGAGTACCTGGCGCTGAATTACGCTGTCAATCTAAGGCCTGAGGACGCCCAGGCGCTGTTCCTGCGGGGCTGCATCCTGTACGCCCGGGAGAATTATCAGGCGGCCGCCGCGGACTGGGAGCAAGCGATGGCAGCCGACCCGAAAGACTACCGTCCCTGCCGCTGCCTGGCGGTGGCCCGGTATTCCCACCTGGGCCGGCGGCAGGAGGCCCTGCCCCTGCTGAACCGCGCCCTGGCGCTGCGCCCCCACGACGGGCAGCTGATCTGGGAAAAGGCCCTGGTGATGACCCGGACGCAGGTGCCACCGCAGGAGATCGCCGCCTTCCTGGAAGCCGAAAACAGCGGCCGGGAGGACATCGTCATCGAACTCTGCCGGGCTTACAATCGCATGGGTGCGTGGGAAAAAGTGCTGGAACTGCTGGATAAAACCGATTTCACTCCCTGCGAAGGCGGCGAACACGCCGTGGCGGAACAGTATATGTTCGCCCGCTTCGCCCTGGGTTTCAGGGAACTGAAAGCAGGCTGTATCCGGAATGCCCTCGACCACTTCCGGGCCGCCCAGACCCTGCCCGACCACCTGGGCGCGGGCCTGTGGAACGAGGTGCTGCTGGTGCCTCACCGCTATTACGAGGCTGTATGCCTGGCTCAGCTCAGCCGGCAGGCGGAAGCGGAGGAGATTTGCCGGTGGATCCTGTCCTTCAGACAGGACTATTTCACCAACATGCACCTGCCGGAACTGCCCTGCTGGCAGGCCCTGGCATGGCGACTGCTGAACCGGGAAGCCCCGGCCCAGGAGCTGACCGCGGCCCATCTGCGGGCTCAGGAGGCCGCCGAAGCGGCTGTGGATCCCGGGTATTACGGCACCACGCCTTTCTTTATCTCCTATATGGAAGATCCCGCCGCCCAGCGGCAGGCCGCGGTTTCCTGGCAGCGGGCCATGGCGCACTTCGCCGCGGGCGACGCCGAATCGGCCCGCGCTTACGCGGCAAAAGCGGCAGACGGCAGGCCCGAACACCTGTACGCCGGCCTGATGGCTGACGGACGCTGGATCTGAAAGGAAGCAGTATGGCACAATCGCAGCTGTTTGCCCTGGGCAGCTATACCTCCCTGGGCGGCCCGGGCATCCGGGTATTCCGCCTGGAAAACGGCCGGATGGAACCGCTCTACGACGTGGAGATCCAGGACCCAATCTGGCTGGAACTGAGCGCGGACCGGCAGCACCTCTACGCGGCCTGCGGCGGCGAAGGCCCCGACGAGGGCTTCGTAGTCTCCTTCGGCCCGAAGGACGGCGATTACCGCCGGGGGCTTGTACCCGAAGCCCGGCGCGGGGCTCACGGGGTCTGCCCCTGCCACCTCTGCGTGGCGGGCGGCGACCTGATCAGCGCCAACTACGCCGACGGCTGCATCTCCGTGTTCCCGCTCCGGGACGGCGTGCCCGGCGAAATGAGCCAGCGGATCGTCCATCAGGGGCGGGGGCCGCATCCCGCCCGGCAGACCCGCGCCCACGTGCATCAGGTGCTGCCCCTGGGGGAAAACGCCTTCCAGGCCCAGGACCTGGGCGCGGACACGCTGACGCGCTACGAAAAACGGGACGGCCTATGGGTGAAAACCGCCGTGTTCCCCATGCCCCCTGGCGACGGGCCCCGGCACGCCCTGGCCAGCGGCGATACCATGTACCTGGCGACCGAGCTGAGCAGCCGCCTGCGGGTGTTCCGCATGGCAGGCGGCGCCCTGCAGGAGCTCCAGGACCTGCCCCTGCCCGGCCCGGACCACAGCGGCGTCAACTATCCCGCCGCCCTCCGCCTGACGTCCGACCGCGGGATGCTGGCGGTTTCCTGCCGCGGGGCGGACGCCGCGGCCTTCTTCCGCATCGCGCCGGACGGCACCCTTCAGCCGGAGGGCTGGTCTCCCGTACACGGCTGCTGGCCCCGGGATATCGTCCTCCTGGACTGCGATACCCTGCTTTGCGCCTGCCAGAAGAGCGGCGAGGTGAGCCTGCTGCGCCGCGTCGGCTCCCGCCTGGAGGTCCTGGACGCAATGCGCGTGCCCGCCCCCGTGGCGCTGCTGCCGCTGCCCTGACAGGAGGTCGACCCGCCTATGGATCAGTCCGGGATCCGGCTCGTCCCGATGACGCCGGAAATGTACCATCAGTATTTCCGCGAATACGAAAACGACCCGGACCTGTGTCCGGATCGGGAAAAATATGTTCGCTATGTATACAGCGGGGAACGGGCGGACCGCTACATCCGGCGCCAGGCGGACCTGAAGCGGATCCCCCTGGCGATCATGCGCGGGGACGAGATCGTCGGCGAGATCCTGCTCAAAAACATCGAGGAACGCCGCAGCGCCACCCTGAGCATCACCCTGAAGAACGCCGCCTTCAAGGATTGCGGCTACGGGACACGGGCGGAGATCCTGGCCGTTCAGTATGTATTCAGCGAGCTGGATATCCCCGTGCTGTACGCCGATGCGCTCCGGAGCAACACCCGGAGCCAGCACGTGCTGGAAAAGGCCGGCTTTACCCTGACCGGGGAAGATGAGGATTTCAAATACTACAGGATCGACCGGCCGGCTGCCGATCCCCCGGCTGATCCGTGAACGGGTGGGGAGCCGCTGATCCCGGCCCCGTCCTTTCGCAGGTGCCGCAGAGGGCGTCCATGGCGTGGGCGCAGCGGCGGCGAAGAGTCAGGGGCACATAATCCACGCGGTAGCGCTCCTGATAGCGGCGGGCCAGCTCCGGCCAGCTGACCCGGTCGAGATACCGGGCGGTGAGCAGGAAGCGGCTTTCCTCCGTCAGGGACGCAAGCAGGCACTCCATCAGCGAAAGATGGGCGTCCAGGGCCGCGGCTTCCCGGCGCAGGCCGTTCAGCTGGTCGCGGCAGAGGCGCATCTCCTCCGTCAGCGCGTCCTCGGCGGCACGTACCGCCAGCCGGCCCGTGGGATCCCCCGGGCCGCAGGATACCCGCACCGCGTCGGGGGGCAGCGCCCTGCCGATCCCCTGCAGCGCCTCCTCCTTCAGCTCGGAGAGGCGCTTTTCCATCAGCGGGATGTAGCGCCGCAGGTATTCCGCCCGCGCCCGGTCCGAGCGGTAGCATAAAAGCTTCCGTTCCAGCGTCTTTCTGTCCATCATGACCCTCCTTCCGCGCCGGCGGTCCTGGCAGCGCTCACGATCCGGCAGTATTCTCCCAGCGGGATCGTTTCCGGCGATTTCAGCCGCCGCCGGAACGTCTTTTCCGAATAACCGGCCCGTTCCGCCAGCGCCGCCAGGGTGAGGCCGCGCTGCCGGGCCTCGGCCAGGAGCTCCCGGAGGACCGCCTCCGGCGCCGTGCCCCCGCCCGTTTCCGCCGGCGGAAGCGCCCGGCCGGCCGCCTTTCTGCGGGCGGGCTCCGGCGGCATCAGCCGCAGGGGATCGTCCGAGCCCCGGCGCACCGGCAGGCGGCGCGCCCTGCGGCGTCTGCGCAGGACGAACCTGTCCGGACACTGTTTCATCCGATCGCGCAGGAATGCCCTGAGCGGCGCCTGGGCCAGCGCCTGCTCCTCGTCGTCCGGCGCGGGATATGCCAGATACATGTTCTCACTTCCTTCCGCCATTCCCAGTTTCTGGGATCGCACGGCCATTATATGCCCGGTCAGACGGACGGCGCAAGGACAAAACGAGGCGCGCTTTCCGACAGGATCTCGCGCCGATTTTTATGTATTATCAGGCGTTTTTGCTTTATTCTCCGCGTTTGTCGCGCTGCCGGACAAGATGGAACATTTCATGAAGCCAACTTCACAAATCGGTAACAATTCCCGACTTGTAAAATTTCCGCCGCGCCTTGAAAACAGCGCTGTTTATGCTATCATGTATATATGCTGAAAAACCCGTCCCTTTCCCGTCAGGAGGTACGTCCATGATAAAGCTGAAACCCCTTTTCCTGTTCCTGGCCCTGCTGTGTCTCTGTACCTCTGTCGCCGCCCTCGGAGATCCGGAGGAGCCCTGGTCCGGCGCGACCATACAATGGCGCCTGGAAAACAGCGTGCTGAAGATCGCCGAAGACTGCCCCGTGTACAGCGCTCCCTTTGAGAGCGCCTGGCGGCCTGACGGCGGCGCCGCCGGCCTGCGCGCCGGCCAGTCCGTGACCTGCCTGGGCTATATGCAAAACGGGAAATGGATCTGGATTGAATACGGACTGCCGGAAGGCGGGAAGCGCATCGGCTGGATCGCCGCACCGCCAAACCCGGGCCGGATCAATTCGGAAAAGCTGAATACGTTATGGGGCTTTTCCCGCACGCCGCTGACGCTGGAACAGGACGCCGCCTTCACGGACGACCCCCGGGGCAGCCGGCGCACCGTCGCCACGCTCCGCAGGGGCGACAGGATCATCGGCATGACCCTGATCCAGGACGCAGACGGCGGGCTGTGGATCATGGCGGAAGCGCAGGTCGGGGGCCGGCCTGCCTGGGGATTCCTGCCAAGCGACACAGAACTGACCGAAGTCCCCCTGTTCCGCCTGGAAGACGGCACGATGTACATCGGGGAGGGCGTGACCATGCTCGGCTGCAGCGCGGTCGGACACGGGTTTATCGGCAGTGAGGACACGGATCCGGACGAATGGGACTCCTACAGCATTTACCCCGAATTGCGCCCGGGCGACATCAGCATGAGCCTGGACCCGTACGGCAGTGAGAATCCGGGGCTCATCTTCTCCATCCGCCGCGTGGTATTCCCCGCCAGCCTGCGCTGCCTCTGCGATGAGAGCATCCTTTCTGCCACGCTGGACGAACTGCGCCTGGACGGGACCCTGAAGGAAGTATCTCCCGGCGCGTTTTCCTCTACGAGCATCGGCCGGCTGACCGTCGCCGCCGATTATACCGCCGACATGCCCAACAACGGGGAGTACATCACGATCGGGGCTTACGACGTGGAGGAGGGGAACCCGCGCTACTGCTCCATGGACGGCGTGCTGTTTACCGCGGACAAAAAAACGCTCCTGAGTTATCCCAACGGGAAAACGGAAGAGCATTACGACGTGCCGCGCGGCACGGAACATATCAGCGACTTGGCCTTTAACGACGACGGCTCGCTGCCGCTGAAGACGATCTCCCTGCCCATCGGCCTCAAAACCATCGGCGCTTACGCCTTTGCCGGCTGTCAGCGGCTGATCAGCCTCACCGTGCCGCTGACGGTGACTGAGATCGGGGAACAGGCCTTTTCCACCTGCATCAGCCTGGAGCGCCTGTCCCTGCCCCCGTGGCTGAGCGCCGGAGAAAAATCGAAGTGGGTCGCTTTCCCCGACATGACCTATTATAACGGCGACAACGGCGAAACCTCCGAACAGCCGTCAAAAAAGGACGACGACAATGAAGGCCGCTACGTCGGCAGATACGCTTACGCCGACACCGATACAGGAACCGGGGACGTGCCTTTGTACGAAGATCCCGAAGATACGGAACCCTGCGGCACGCTGCCCGCAGGGACCCGCGTCTGGATCTTCAGAACCCTGGACGGCCGCGGCAGCTTCGACCTGGAGGACAAATACAATCAGGATCGCTGGATCAGCCTGGACAACCTCTCTTTCATGAGCAGCGACAAACAGTTCGAGCCCACCCGCATTGAAATCGCCCCGGACGCGGTACTGCTGAAGGACGGCTCGCCCGCCGACCCCGCCTGGCTCGACATGGAAGAAGCGGAACTGCACTTTGGGATCGGCTGCTGCCTGATCCCTCCGACGTATACCCTGTCCGAAGAGCAGCAGGCCCTGCTGCCCCTGGCCTATCATGAAGACAAATATTCTCCGACCGTCAGCGTCCCCTTCAGCCAGGTCACGCTTTTCCGCAGCGGCGGGGACGGCAGGCGCTGCGCCTACCTGCGGAACCATGTCAGCACCATCCCGATCCCCCTGTACGACGCCCCGGACGGCAAGCAGGCCGCCCACACGTGGAGCGGCCTGGCAGTCGAGCTCGGCGAACGCCGGAATGGCTGGGTCCAAATAAAAACGCCGATGTGGACCCGTTGGGTGGAGGAAAGGTATGTGTGGGAGATCAAAGGAGAATAAACGGGGATCGGTGTAGCCCTGTTGGTCTGTCCTGCCACAGCAGCGGATTTCTCCAACGCAGGGATTACAAGTTCATCGCGGCATAAAACTTTCAATTTGCAAGAACAGCCATTATAGCGGTTGTATCGCGCGCGCACCGCACACGAGATGCCCAAGGGCCGCTTCGAAGCACGTAGCGGCGCCGCCTGCGGCGCCATACCAGCGGGTTTCTCCAACGCATGGGTAACGAGTTCATCCGACAAATAATTCGATTTGCACATGCAGTTATTATGATGGCCAAAGAGCGCTTCGATGCACGTAGCGGCGCCGCCTGCGGCGCCATACCAACGGCATAGAATCAATCATTCGATTTGCAGGAACAGCCATTATGGCGGCCTAGAGGCCGCCGCTACGTTCCAATGCGTGTAACGGGTTTCTCAAACGCATGGAACAGATCCTTCACCGGCGCTGCGCTGGCTCAGGATGACACGCCTGGCGGATGATTATTTGTTTGGTATCATTCCCGCTGCATTCAAGCAAGACCTCACGCCGTCATCCTGAGCAGCCCAGGGCGGGATCGCCCGGGGCGTCCGCGAAGGATCTGTTCTGTGACTGGAGAGACGTTTCCTGCCGCTGACAGACCCGTATTTCCGCTGCCTGTTATAATTCCACCGTCTCCGGCGCTTCCGTGAAGGAACTGAAGGTGGCGACAGCGTTTTTGAAATACAGCACCTGGGTGTTGTCGTCGTCGGCGCTGTACATCACCTTCAGGGACGGCATTTTGTCCAGCATGGCGGCCTTGACCTCCCGGCGGTCGTCGTTCACCAGCTCGCCCGCGAGCCGCAGCCATCTGCCGTCCTTGAACGCGCAGATCTCCACCTTCGGGTTTGCGGCGATCTGTTTGGAAACCGACTTCACCTTGCCGGTCTGGATGTAAAGCCTGCCTTCGTACAGCAGCGCCGTCCCGAAGGGCCTCACCCGCGGCTGGTCTCCTTCCACCGTCGCCAGGTAATAGGTCTGCGCCTCGTCCAGAAACCGGTACACCTTTTCAATGCCGCTCATGTGAATACCTCCTTGCATTAGCAATAATATTTGATTTCACCGAAGTGACTCAGCCACTGATCAATGATCTGCTGGCTGTTTCCCTCTATGATCCGGATCATACCGTGAAGGATCCGCTCCGGGATTTTTGAATTGTTGTTACAGATAACCGCTTTTCCGGTACTTGTGATCCAAATTTTGGTCGCATTGGCGGCAGCCCGTCCTTCCGCGATATGCACATGGACGCATTCAAGCGGTTCGTTTTCATTTGACCAGAAATAAACGATATAAGGCCCGATTTTAAAGACCTGCGGCATTCAGGACACCTCCGGTCGTAGAAAACTCCATGATGGCGTGCGCGTTATTGCGCACAAACTCCCTGAAAAACGCCATTTCCGTTTCAGTATAGCCGTTTACAGATTCCCAGTCATACCCCGGAAGCCAGCAGACGGCATGATGAAAACCGTCCTTCTCGTCCGGAGTTTCAATATATACCTTCACTTTGCCGTCCGGCTTCATTTCGGAATGCGTGATTTCCGTATCATCGTTGAGCGTCATATATGGATACATCATCTTTCTGCGCTCCTTTCCGTCGCTTCCCATAATGCCGCAGACAAGAGGCGATCAGCCAGTCCCCGCTCTTTTTCAAAGGTTTACTGCAAGGATATTGTACAGAATACCGCTCCTTTCGTCAAGAAACAACCCGTATATCTTCACGTATCAGCCGGCGTGGCGGCATTTCCGCAATTTTCCAGCGCCCTCTTGACCGGCCTTTCATACCCGTATGTCAGCACCACCGCCACGATGAGCGGCAGGAGGAAGCAGCACAGGGAGTAGGGCCACTGCCAGGCGGCTTCGCCGTCGTACCAGGGGGTTTCGGAGGCGGAGGGGATCAGCTTCCATTCCTTCAGGTGCACGGCCAGGTTCTGGTGCCAGATGTAGAACTCGTAGGAAAGCACCGACAGCAGGCGCATCAGCCGGTTGCCCAACAGGAAACGGACAGCCGGCAGGGAAAAGCACGCGCTGACGGAGAAAACCGTCAGGGACACGCCCAGCATGAACCGCCGGCTCATCTGGCCCAGGCGGATGTTTTCGATGCCGTTTTCCGCCGCCTGGCCCTGCATCAGCGTGACATACAGCCACACGGCCAAGCCCATGGCGACGGTGAAGAACAGTTTTTCCGCGCCGCTCTCCCCCTGCATCCGCCGGCGGAACAGCACGATGGCCTTCGCGGACACGAAGCCCAGCAGGTAGATATCCAGGAATGCCGGCAGCTGGTTGATCAGGAGCGCGGTATCGGACAGCCCGCTCACATAATGCCGGTAGCCGAAGGCGACGGCCAGCATAGCCGCGCCGGTGAGCACCGGCCGTTTCTGGCAGATCCGGCAGAGCCAGGGGAAGAGCAGGTAGGCCTGCATCTCCACGGCCAGGGTCCACAGCACGCCGTTCAGCGGGGAGCCGGTGTAGGAAAAGGGAAACAGGGTATGGGTGAAGGTGAAATGCGCCAGCAGGTCCCGGACCGCCTCCCATACGGTGGCGTAGCGGTGGGCCGGCAGCGCGTCCACAAAAAAAGACACCAGCACCGCCAGCACATAGGCCGGGGCGATGCGGATCAGGCGGCGCTTGTAGTAGGCCAGGGGCTTCGGGGCGCCGCCGTTGGCCGCGTAGGGCAGGAACATGAGCAGCCCGCTCAGGAAAATCAGCCCGTCCACAGCGGAATAGCCGCTGCGTGGGATAAAGTCGATATTGACGAAGAACGGCCCCACAAAGCCGATGGGCATGAGCCAGCTCTGCTGCCAGATGTGATACCAGCCCACAATAAAACTAAGAAGCACCCGGACGCCGTCCAGGACGTCCAGGTGTTTCTCGTCGATATCCCGCTGGTACGGGGCAAATGCGCTGCGCAGTCCCTGCATTATTCTTCCTCGGTGCTTCCGGATACCCGGGAAAGGGCGTAATTCTTCCCGCCGTTGGCGCCCCGGGTCACCCGCAGGGTCATGCGGGTCGCCGAATTGTTGATGGAGACGATGCGGTAGGTGGTGTCCAGGTCGTTGGCGGCCTTGCCGGCGCGCAGCGTCCAGTTTTTGACAGTGTAATACAGCTTTTTGCCTTCGATCTCGCAGGTGCCGTCGCCGTTGAAGACGAAGCGCTCGTGCTTGCCGGTCTCCCACTCGCCGATCACCTGATAGGCGCGGCGAGTCAGTTTTTTGCTGGCCACGTCCTTGTAGTCCAGCAGCTGATTGTAGTAGGCGTACGCCTCGTAGGGCTTATCCTCGTTGAACAGCTGCTCGGCGTACTGGTAGGCAGCCTCCTGCCAAAAATACTTCAGGTCGCTGTATTTGGTGCTGGCCGTATCCAGGTCCAGGCCCTCCAGCGCGCCGATCACCTTCGGCCAGTCCCGGTCTGCGAAGGCCTGCTTCGCGGTCTCGTAGGCGTCCTGGTAATAGTCGTCGTAGCTGGTTTCGGCCTGTTCGGTGGCGTCCTTGTAATTGCCGAGGGTGTTGAAGATATCGGCGGCCTCGCTCAGGTTGCCGGCTTCCTTCTCCCGGGTGGCGATGCGGTAGGCCAGCTCGCTGTAGATATCCTGGGCGTCCTTGTAATCCCGGATGCCGCCCAGCAGCTGAAAGGCCCGGTCGTCCTCCCCGTCGTTCAGGGCCGCCATGGCCTCCTGGTACGCGCATTCCCGCAGGGTGTCCGCGGTGTAGGTGTATTCGGGGATCTGGTCCAGCAGGGTGTGGGCGTCCGTCCACCGCTCCTCGGCCATGGCCGCCTGGGCCTGGGCGAAGATCGCCTGCTGGCGGAAGGCGGCGCTGTCCTCATAATTACCCAGCAGGGTCAGCAGCTCCGCCGCCTGCACGGGCTTGTTCTGGTCCAGCAGCTGCTGCGCGTACCGGTAGCGCGCCTCGTTCAGCTTGGCCGCGCTGTCCTGATATTCGGGCATGTCGGTCAGCAGGTTGACCGCCAGCTCGTAGTCTCCCTCGCTGATGGCCTTGTCCGCCATCAGGTAGCTGATCTCCGCCAGCTTGTCGTCCACGTCCTTGTATCCCGCGATGGTCAGGAACTGGATGCGCGCGTTTTCGTAATCCCCGGCCTCCAGCAGGGCCTTAGCAGGCTGGTAGACGCTCTCCTTCCGGGCGTCTTCCACGCCTTCGATATCCCCGGCCTTGTTCAGGAGGGCCTCGACCTCGTCGTACTCGCCGTCCGTGATCTTCTGCAGCGCTGCGTTCAGGTAGCACTGCTTCATCAGCTGGTCCGCGTCCTCGAAGGTGACGATCTTCTCAAACATCTCCGCCGCTTCCAGGTAGCGCTGCTCGCCCATGGCCTCCACGGCGGGCTGGTACAGGCAGCGGGTCGCCAGACGGTAGGAGTCCATGTAGTCGTCCGCCAGCAGGAAGTACTCCGCCGCTTCGTCGTAGCGCCCTTCGTCGAAGAGCTGGTTGCCCACGCCGTAATACGCTTCCTTCAGGCGGATCGCGCTGTTGCGGTAATTCCCCAGGGTACGCAGCGGCTCGATGGCGTCTTCGGGACGGCCGTCGCCGATGGCTTCCAGGGCGGGCTGGTACAGGCACTCGCTGGCCAGCGTCATCGAATCCTCATAATTGCCCAGGAGCAGGAAGTCCTCCCGCGCCGCGGCGTACTCGCCGGCGTCCATATTGCGCTTCGCGCGCTGGTAGACGCAGAGCATCTGCTTCTCGTAGCTGTCCTTATAGCCCAGGATCTCGCCGAAGATGGCGTAAGCCGTATCGTATTCGGCGGCGTTCAGGCGCTTCTGGCCCTGCTTGTAGCGGGCTTCCCTGGCCAGCTCCGCGCTGTTCTTGTAATCCGCCAGGGCGTCAAAACTGTCCTGCGCGGCGCGCAGGGAGGTGTAGGTATCCCCCGCCAGCGCCGCCTGGGCCTCGCGGTAATCGCATTCCTTGACCATTTCCGCCGCGTTGGAATAATCCCCCAGTTCCACGAAGGACTGCCGCGCGGAGGCGTAATTCTGGTTGTTGAGCTCCCGCTCCGCCACCGTGTAGCGGTACCAGGGGAGCAGGTAGAAATATCCGCCGCACCCGATCGCGGCCGCCAGCAGCAGGCACAGCACCGTCACCAGCACGTGCTTGCGCCTCTTGCGCTTTTTCTCGTCGGCAGCCTTGTTTTCGGCCTCCAGCCTGGCCTTCTCCACCTGGGCGGCGCGCGCCTCGTCCTCGGCCGCCGCTTCGCGCTCGGAATAGATCTTTTCGATATTGGACTCGTTGTAGTTGGTAAAAATGGCGTGCTTGGAGCGCAGGCAGCGGGAGCAGACCTCGATGCCCGCGGGGTTCGGGCGGCCGCATACGCAGATCCATACCGCGCCCTGATCGGAGGGGCACACCGAGGCGTCCGCCCCGGCCAGCTCCCGGAGGATGGCCAGGCGTTTCGCGTCCGGCGGCGCGGGCAGCGCGTACTCCGTCATGTGGGTCGTGCCCCTGCGCCAGATGGTGCCGTCTTCAAACCAGACCTTTTCGATCAGCAGCTCCATGCCGCTGGCGTCGATGCCCTCGTCCACCCGGACGGACATCTCGAACGCGCAGCGGGTCGGCGCCTCCAGGCTCTGTACACGCTCCACGTGGCGGGCTGTCTGCTCGCCGTCCTGATCGTAGCACAGATAGCACGCCTGGATACTGACGACCGTCTTTTCGGACAAGTTATATAATTGTACCGTACAGAACGGCGATTCAGCCGTCGGCATCCTGAAATGCCACAGCTCAACCGGACAGGTCAGGTCAATTCTCATGTTTGTTCCTCCAAGCCCGGAAAGGGCCCAAGTGTTTTGTTGATTCGCGGCTCACAGCAAGCAAGCTCACTGAAGAGTGGAATTTGGAGAGTGGAGAGTGGAGTTTTTTCTTTCATTACCTGATTGCGGAAGGCAAAGATTATCCATCTCAACTCTCCACTCTCAACACTCCACTCTTATTCTTCTTCATTCCATCTGCAGCGTGATGGACCTCAGCGTTCCCTCATTGACGTACAGGATCATTTCCACGCGCTGGCCGTCGGTGGTCTGGACATAGTGGATCTCGGCCTGGCCGGGATACTGGGAATCCATGACGCCGTAATCGCCGTCGGCCACGGAGCCGTAGAGCCAGGTGTGCAGGCCGTCGGCCTCGGTGGCCTCATAGCGGAAGCGGCTCAGCACCACGTCCAGCGTGTCGCCGATGGTCAGGCCCCTGGGGCCGGTCAGCAGGTCCTCGTCCATGGACAGGTTGTCCACGTCGATCAGCTTGCCCTCGGCGTCGCAGATGAAGGCGGCGGACAGGGCGTGCCATTCCATCACGCGGATCTGGCGGTCACCGTCCTCGGCCCATTCCTCGGCGTAGTCGTCACCCAGCACAGCGATCAGCTGTTCCGGCGTGACGCTCAGGAAATCGATATCGGAAAAGAGCAGGTCGTCCCGGTTGAAGACCTCGGCTTCGACGCTTTCACCGTTGGAGAGAAAGGCGGAGAACTCGGTGGCCGACTGGACGTCGAGGATCGCCGCGATCTCCTCCTGGGCATCGGCCAGGGTGAGCACTTCGCCGTCGAAGCTGATCTCGATGGTGTCGATGAACCCGTCAGTCAGGGTGTAGGTCACCTTGCTGAGGCTGACGCCGTTGGTGGTCATCTGATACAGGCTGTACACTACGGATTCGGCGCGCTGGCCGCTGCGGCGCAGGACGCCGGCGGACGCCTGGCCCGGCAGGCTGCCGGACTGGTAGAGCACCGCTTCCTCGCGGGTGCCCGCCAGGCTCTCGTTTTCGTTGGGCCAGGCAGCCAGCAGGGCCTCCACGCTGTCGCCGGGGCGCAGGCCGCGGATGTCCGCGGGGGTCTGCCCTTCCTCATCCGGCACCATTTCGAACAGGACGCCGGAAATGCGCGTGGCGCTGGAGATGCGCTGGGTATCCGCGATCAGCGTATACCAGTCGAAGGTCAGGGTGTAGAGCCCGCCCTCCACCGCTTCCGCGGCGTAGCGGTTGTCGCTCACGCTGTCCCTGAGCAGCTGCTCACGCCAGGCGTTCAGCTCGTTCCTGCTCAGCGGCTCCGCGTCCGCCGACGCCCAGCCAGTGCAGGCCAGCGCCAGCGCAAGAACCGCCGTTATGGTCAGAATGCGTTTCATCATATCCTAAAGCCCCCTTGATGATCGCCGCTCACTGCATGATCCTGGTGCCTTCCCGCGTCACCGCCGCGTAAATCAGCGGATGGGCGGCAGGCGCTTCCTCCGTGATCCGTACCGTATCACGGATGGCAGCGGCGGCCTGCTCGTAATCGTCTTCGTTCCGCGCGTGGATCTCCGCCAGCGGGTCCCCTGCGCGGATTTGGTCGCCCAGCCGGGCGCGCATGATGAAGCCCACGCCCGGGTCGATCACATCTTCCTTCGTGCGGCGGCCTGCGCCAAGCCCCTGGGCGATGTAGCCCAGCCGCATGGTGTCCATGGCGCTGACGATGCCGTCCCGTTCCGCGGTGACGGTACGCCGCACAGGCGCCTGGGGCAGCAGGGAAAGGTCTTCCGTCACCCGCGGGTCGCCGCCCTGGGCCGCGATCATTTCCGCCAGCTTGGCAAGGCCCGCGCCGCTTTCCAGCGCGGTACGGAGCTTTGCCTCCGCTTTTTCCATGCCGTCCGCCACTCCGGACGCGCAGAGCATCTGCGCACCGAGGAACAGCGATACCTGCTTCAGGTCGCCCCCCGCGCGGCCGGAGAGGATGTCGATGGCCTCCTTGACCTCCAGCGCGTTGCCCACGTGGGTGCCCAGGGGCTCCTCCATGCCGGTCAGGACCGCGATGACGTGCCGCCCAGCCTGGGTGCCGATATCCACCATCGTCCGCGCCAGCTCCAGGGACTTTTCCATGGTGTCCATAATGGCGCCGGAGCCGTACTTCACGTCCAGCACCAGCGCCTTCGCGCCGGCGGCGAACTTTTTGGAGAGGATGGACGCCGCGATCAGCGGAATGGAATCCACGGTGGAGGTCACGTCGCGCAGGGCGTACAGCCGTTTGTCGGCCGGCGCCAGCTCCGCGCTCTGCCCGATCACCGCGCAGCCCACCGTGCGGACGATCTCTACAAATTCTTCCTTGGGCAGGCTGGTGCGCATGCCGGGGATAGACTCCAGCTTGTCCACCGTGCCGCCCGTATGGCCGAGGCCCCGGCCGCTCATTTTGAGCACCTTGCCCCCGCAGCTGGCCACCAGCGGCGCCAGCACCAGCGTGGTCGTGTCTCCGACGCCGCCGGTGGAATGCTTATCCACGGGCACGCCGCCCACGTCGGGGTCAAGCATGTCTCCGGAGCGCGCCATGGCCATGGTCAGGTCGGCGGTTTCCCGGGCGTCCATGCCGTTCAGGCGGATCGCCATCAGCATGGCCGCCAGCTGGTAATCAGGCACGAGCCCTTCGGCCGCCGCCCGCGAAAAGTACTCGATCTGCTGTGTATCCAGAGGTTTTCCAAGTTTTTTCGCAGTGATCGCCGAGAGAAAATTCATGACACTCCACCCCCTTTTTACACGATGTAAGTATACCATACTGAATATTTAATCTCAATGTATGTCTGTTACGAAAGCTTAATTGTTGCATTTCAAATCCATGAACTTTTTATACCCGCCAGGGATACGCCGGACAGGGGCCGCAAAAGGCACAAACCCGCTCCGGCGCACCGTTTTACGCCTGTCAGGGCTGCTGTTGTTCCTTTTGACAGCCCCGGGAATATATGTTATATTTCACGGAAAGAAAGCCGCTTCAGAACGCAGGAAACCAATGTATCCGCACCACAGCGGCGCGCTGCTGAGCGCAGGATGACTGTCTGTCATAAAAGGAGCAGCATCATGTTTGAGCCCATTTACATGAAGAAGGAACTGAGCTGCGCGCAAATCAAAACCGCGCTGAAGGAACTGGAGAAGTTGAATCAGAAGAAGCTGGAAAAAGCCGCGCGGAAAGCGCCGCTCCCCGATATCCGCTCAGGCGCCGCCCGGTTATTGACGGACGAAGCCGTACTGCTGGATCTCGTCC
>JBGUIY010000224.1:0-8085 GCA_045113475.1 Christensenellales bacterium
TGCCAGCGAGCTGCGCGCGCTCTTCCTCAAGTTCTTTGAGGAGAAGGGCCATGCCGTCATCCCCAGCGCCTCCGTCATCCCGGAGAACGACCCCACCGTGCTGTTCACCACCGCGGGCATGCATCCCCTGGTGCCCTACCTGCTGGGCCAGAAGCACCCGGCGGGCACTCGGCTCACCGACGTGCAGAAGTGCATCCGCACCGGCGATATCGACGACGTGGGCGATATGAGCCACCTGACCTTCTTTGAAATGCTGGGCAACTGGAGCCTGGGCGATTATTTCAAGAAGGAAATGATCCCCTGGAGCTGGGAATTCCTGACCAGCGAAAAGTACCTGGGCCTGCCCAAGGAACGGCTGGCCTTCACCGTGTTCGAGGGCGACGAGGACTGCCCCCGGGACGAGGAAGCGGCTAACCTCTGGCGCTCCTGTGGCGTGAAGGACGACCATCTGTTCTACCTGCCCAAGGAGCACAACTGGTGGGGCCCCGCCGGCGTCACCGGCCCCTGCGGCCCGGACACCGAGATGTTCATGATCGTCAAGAAGCCCTGCGGCCCGGACTGCTCGCCCGCCTGCCACTGCGGCGCGTATCTTGAGATATGGAACGACGTGTTCATGCAGTACAACAAGCAGGCCGACGGCACCTTCGTCCCGCTGTCCCAGAAAAACGTGGACACCGGCATGGGCCTGGAGCGCACCGTGTGCGTGCTCACCGGCAAGAAGAGCGTGTATGAGACGGATCTGTTCGCCGGCATCCTGGCGAAGATCGCGGAAATGTCCCACCACGAATACGGCGAGAGCGAGGAGGTCACCCGCGCCTTCCGCATCATCGCGGACCATATGCGCACCTCCACCTTCATCCTGGGCGACCCGCGCGCGGTCACGCCCTCCAACGTGGACCAGGGCTACATCCTGCGCCGCCTGATCCGCCGCGCCGTGCGTTTCGGCATGGGTCTGGATATGCCCGCCGGCTTCACCGCGGAGATCGCGAAGGTCATCATCGCGCAGTACGCCCACGTCTATCCGGAACTGGAGCAGAACAGCGAGTTCGTGCTCACCCAGCTGCTGCTGGAGGAGGAGCGTTTCCAGAAGACCCTGAAGCAGGGCATGAAGGAGTTCGACAAGGTGCTGGGCAACATCCAGCGCACCCGGGCGACCGCCGAAGCGCTGATCGCCGCGGACGACGCCGTGTCGCTGGCCAACGAAATGATCGAGCACAAGCAGCTGCGCCCGTCCCCGGACATGGTGCCCATCATCGAGGCCGCCAAGGCCGGCGACGCCGCGCAGGTCAAAGCTGCCGCGCAGACCCTGCTGGACAGCCTGGGAACCATGGACGGCCGCAGCGCTTTCCGCCTGTACGATACCTACGGCTTCCCCATCGAGCTGACCATCGAGCTGGCCAAGGAGCATGACCTGAAGGTAGACGAGAAGGACTTCGAGGAACGCTTTAAGCAGCACCAGCAGACCAGCCATGCCGGTGCCGAGCAGCGCTTCAAAGGCGGCCTGGCCGACCACAGCGTGCAGACGGCATGCCTGCACACCGCCACCCACCTGCTGCAGGCCGGCCTGCGCAAGGTGCTGGGCGACGAGGTGCACCAGAAGGGCTCCAACATCACCGCCGAGCGCCTGCGCTTCGACTTCACCTTCGGCCGCAAGGTCACCCCGGAAGAGCTGGCTGAGGTCGAGGCCTTCGTGAACGAAGCCATCAACGCCAAGGCGCCCATCACCAAGGAAGAGATGACCGTGGCCGAGGCCAAGGCGCAGGGGGCCATGGGCCTGTTTGAGAGCAAGTACGGCGAGCGCGTGAGCGTGTATACCATGGGCAAGTTCTCCAAGGAGATCTGCGGCGGCCCCCACGCTGTGAATACCGGCGACCTGGTCAGCTTCAAGATCCAGAAGGAAGAATCCTCCTCCGCCGGCGTCCGCCGTATCAAGGCTGTCATCGGCCGCGACCTGAACCAGCCGGGGGAGACGCTGTAATCAGGCGAGAGGGGGAAAACGATTCTTTTTCTCCCTGACTTATACTGCCCTTGCTGACATAATTCATTGCATATTTTTAAGGATCATCCTGTATCGTGCGGGATGGTCCTTTTTGCGTGCCGGTCAACACTTTGACTCTGCAGTCATATGTTTTTTAAGAGTGCCTGCAGTAAAATCCCGGCAATCAGGCAGGCATGGGGAGGAAGCGCACAAGGCGCTGTTACGGAATGAATCTTTTTGTTTGACTGTACGTGCCGAATTTGCTATACTTGACCTGAGAAACCGATAAGGAGGCAAAACATGTTTGGACGGCGTTCGGACGGGTATCTGATCAGGAAGATCGACCCTATTGTTGCGCTGATGCCGCACATCATGTCGCAGCGCAACGACGCGATGGTGCAGCTGGAATATGAGATCGACTACGGCAAGCTGGCCCGGTATGTGGTCAGGAAGGAGCAGGAGGGCGTAAAGCTGACCTTCATGGACGTGGTGATCGCCGCCTTCGTGCGCACGATCGCGGAGCTGCCGGAGCTCAACCGATTCATCATCAACAAACGGGTCTATGCCCGGAACACGCTGTCCGTGTCCTTCGCGGTGCTGCGTTCCAACGGCGAGAACGTGTCCGACGTGGACGAGAACACCACCAAGTGCTATTTCGATCCCCATGACACCATCTTCGACGTGGCCCGGCGCATGAACGAAGTCATCGAAGAAGCGCGCAAACCGGACGCGGACAACGCGACCATGCGCATCGCTTCCGCGCTGCTGAAATCGCCCATCGCCCGGCCGGCGGTATCGGTGCTGAAGTGGATGGACCGGCACGGGATGATGCCGAAAATGATCATCGACGCCAGCCCCTTCCATACCAGCCTGTTCCTGACCAACAACGCGTCTGTGGGCCTGCCGGCAGTGTTCCACCATATTTACAACTTCGGCTCCACCACCATGTTCTGGAGCATGGGCGCGCCTCGCAAGAAGATCGACCTGGACCGGGACGGCAAGCCCATCCGCGCCCGCATCATGCCCATCGGCGTGACGGTGGACGAGCGCGTGGCTGCCGGCCGCGTATTCGGCATGATGATCGCGCGCATGATGCGTTATTTCAGCGATCCCAGCCTGCTCGAGCAGCCGCCGGAAAAGGTGAACCTGGACGAGGAGCACGAGGTCAAGGTGCCGGCACAGAGCTGACGCGCCGCGCTGACAGTTGTTATTTGTGCATTGAGCAATAAAGAATTGGAGGAGATTTGCCATGGACATCCGTTATTCCTGCAACCAGCGCGATTTCAAGCGCTACACCACCGAGGAGACCCGCAGGGAGTTCCTGATCGAGACCCTGTTCACGCCCGATACGGTGAACGCCGTATACAGCCATGTGGACCGCATGGTCACCCTGGGCGTGATGCCGGTCAGCGAGACGGTGCCGCTGGACAAGGGCATCGACATCTGGCACAACTTCGGCACCCAGTATTTCCTGGAGCGCCGGGAACTCGGCCTGTTCAACGTGGGCGGCAGCGGCAAGGTGATCGCTGATGAAAACGTCTATGAGCTGGGCTACAAGGACTGCCTGTACCTGACCCGCGGCGCGAAATACGTGGCCTTCCAGTCCGACGATCCGCAGAAGCCCGCGAAGTTCTACATCGTCTCCGCGCCGGCCCACTGCAGCTATGAAAACAGGCTGATCAAGATCGCCGACGCCGCCAAGAAACCCCTGGGAGCGCTGGAAACCAGCAACAAGCGCGTCATCAACCAGTTCATCCACCCCTCCGTGCTCAAGACCTGCCAGCTCTCCATGGGCATGACCGTGCTGGAGCCCGGCTCCGTCTGGAACACCATGCCCGCCCATACCCACGAGCGCCGCATGGAAGTCTACTTCTACTTCGAAGTGCCGGAAAACCAGGTGGTCTTCCACATGATGGGCGAAGGCCAGGAGACCCGCCACATCGTGATGCAGAACGAGCAGGCCATCATCAGCCCGTCCTGGTCCATCCACGCGGGCGCCGGCACCAGCAACTATACCTTCATCTGGGCCATGGGCGGCGAGAACCAGGCTTTTGACGACATGGACGAGATCCCGACGACGGCGCTCAGATAAGTTGCAGGAGGACAGTATGAAAGAGTACAAGCTGGTATACCTGAACAAGGGCATTCACAGCCGCGAAAAGGACCTGGCCCAGGCGGAGGACATCATCAACCGCTATGTGTCCGAGGGCTGGACGCTCCAGGAAATCACCTCGCCCGCCGACGGCGTGGGCGCGATGGTCGGCGTATTCTACAAGGAAAGTAAGCTATAATATGCTCATTTAGCTTATTGTGTTCTGTTCTTAATTGGAGCTAGTTATTATGAAAAGAATTATTTGCATTTGTGTTATATTGTTGTTGCTTCAATCGACCAGTGCCTTAGCAATGAACACTTCTTTTTCAGATTTGGGCACAACATATATCGCCTGGGCACAACGCTTCGAAAAAGATTATGAATCACATAAGTTTGATGAGCAAAGCTATCTTGTTGTGGATGTATTTTACCTGAACGAACTAACGATAATATGTAACAAAATCAACAAGAAAGTAGACTATGTGTTATTTAGCTATAACGATAAGGAGGTTGATATACGCAAGGTAATATTGAGAATGCATGCGCTGATTGCTGCGCTAGAAATTGGTTTTTCAGGAGATTTGTCAGAGGAAGCGACCATCAGTGCGTATAATGCGGCTGATGAAATAGTCACTAAGTTTGATGATGCATTAACACAAAATGTATTATCTATAGCTCAAGGCGAAATTGTACAATTTGAAGAAACAAGAAATTTTACATATTATGTTATGTACTCTGAAGGTGGCGTTTATCTCGTTGTAAAATAGAATAATTCTATTGTATACTATAAACATGATGAGTGGTAACAATGATTTGCTCATAATCAAATAAGAAACTGAAAGGAATGGCTGAAAAATGGACATGAAAGCATTCTCTCTCGAAGGAAAAATCGCATGGATCACCGGCGCGAGCTATGGCATTGGGTTCGCTATCGCGGAAGCGTACGCTGCGGCGGGCGCGACCATCGTTTTCAACGACCGGGGCCAGGAGCAGCTGGAGCGCGGCCTGGAGAATTATAAAAAAGCGGGCATCAAGGCCTATGGCTACATCTGCGACGTCACGGATGAAGAGGCCGTGCAGAACACCGTCAGGAAGATCGAGGAAGAAGTCGGTACCATCGACATCCTGGTCAACAACGCCGGCATCATCAAACGCATCCCCATGACGGAGATGTCCGCCGCGGACTTCCGCCAGGTCGTGGACGTGGACCTGAACGCGCCCTTCATCTGCGCCAAGGCGGTCATCCCGGCCATGATCAAAAAGGGCCATGGCAAGATCATCAACATCTGCTCCATGATGAGCGAGCTGGGCCGTGAGACCGTGTCCGCCTACGCGGCGGCCAAGGGCGGTCTCAAGATGCTGACCCGCAACATCTGCGCCGAGTACGGCGAGTACAACATCCAGTGCAACGGCATCGGCCCGGGCTACATCGCCACCCCGCAGACCGCGCCGCTGCGCGAGCGCCAGCCGGACGGCAGCCGCCATCCCTTCGACCAGTTCATCATCGCCAAGACGCCCGCGGCCCGCTGGGGCGAGCCGTCCGATCTGCAGGGCCCGGCGGTCTTCCTGGCCTCGGACGCCTCCAATTTCGTCAACGGCCACATCCTGTACGTGGACGGCGGCATCCTGGCCTACATCGGCAAACAGCCGTAACGGGTGCCGCATATGACTACAAACTGTCAAATCGGCCTGCGTCTGCACGACGGCGCGCCCGGCACCCTGGCCGAGCGCGCGGCGGCGGCCAGGGCACAGGGCTTCACCTGCTGCCATCTGGCGCTGTCCAAGACCATGGGCAAGCAGTATATGGAGCCCTCCGTCCTGACGCCCGGCTTCGCCAGGCTGGTGCTTGACGATCTGCAGGGGCTGGACACGGCGGTGCTGGGCTGTTACCTGAACCTGGCGACCCCGGACATGGAAGAATACCGCGCCGCGGTGAAGAAGTATATTGCGCATCTGCGTTTTTCCCGCTGGATGAACGCGGCGCTGGTGGGTACCGAGACCGGCGACCCGAACAAGGAATACAAGTACGACCCGCTGACCAGCCATACGGAAGCCTCGCTGGACCTGTTCATCCGCCGGCTGGCGCCGGTGGTGGAGGCTGCCGAAAAGCTGGGCGCCGTCATCGCCATCGAACCGGTATTCAAGCATATCGTCTATGACGGGAAATGCGCCCGGAAAGTGCTGGACGCGTTCCATTCCCCGAATCTGGGCGTCATCTTCGATCCCGTCAACCTGCTGCATGAATCGAACCTGAACGACGCGGACCGGATCATCACCGAAGCCATCGACCTGCTGCAGGACGACGTGCTGGTGGTGCATATGAAGGACTACGTGCTGAAGGACGACGGCGGGATGAAAGCGGTCGCCGCCGGCACGGGCCGGATGGATTACACCGCGGTGGCGCGGTTCGTAGCGGAAAAGAAGCCCTCCGTGCAGATCACGCTGGAAAACACCACGGCTGAAAACGCCGCCCGGGCACGGGAATTCGTGCGGGATCTCATCGGGGGTTGACCCGCTGCACTGACAGGGGGAGTAGCTATGGCAAAGAAGAAAATGATCATGATCGCCGACGACGAGATCGGCATCCATGAGAGCCTGCGCATTTATCTGACCCGCGAGGGATACGAGGTCTTTTCGGTGTTCCGCGGGGACGAGGTCATGAGTGCCTTCGAACGCATGCGCCCCGATCTGGTCATCCTGGACATCATGATGCCCGGGCGCTCCGGCACCCAGGTCTGCACGGACATCCGTGCCGTCAGCATGACGCCCATCATCATCCTCACCGCCAAGGGCGAGGAGGTGGACAAGCTGCTGGGCTTCGCCCTGGGCGCGGACGACTACATCGTCAAGCCCTTCAGCCCGCGGGAGGTCGTATCCCGCATCGCGGTCATCTTCCGCCGCCTGAACCGCATGGAAAGCGAGCCGGACGACCAGCAGCTGACCATCGGCCATACCAGCATCGACCTGAAGTGCTACGAGGTGCGGGTCGACGGGCAGCCGGTGGTGCTCTCGCCCAAGGAGGTGGAGATCCTGCACCTGATGGCCAGCCATCCGCGGCAGGTGTTCACCCGCGAGCAGCTCCTGGACAACATCTGGGGCTTTGATTTCGACGGCGACCCGCGCGTGGTGGACACGTCCATCAAGCGCATTCGTAAAAAACTGCCCGAAAACGCGGGGCTGGTTCTGAGATCGGTCTACGGCGTCGGGTACAAAGCGGAGCCTGAAGAGGATGCGTAAGCTGCGCGAGCTGCCCCTGCTCACCCAATTCGGACTGATGATTGTGCTGCTGCTGATCATTTCGGCAGCAGCGCTTTGGCGTATCAGTGGCCAGCTGTCGGCATCGACCTTCACCGCCACCGACCGGGCGGAACTGAACCGCGCCATCGAGACCGCGGAGAACTGGCTGCAGCAGCTGGATCACGGCGCGGTCAGCCGGGACGAGCTCCGGCGGCGGGTGAATCCGGAGCTGAATCCGGGCCAGGTGTTCATGATGCTGCTGGACCCGCAGGAGCGCGTGATCGCGTTTTCGGACAACGGCGTCGCGTATTTCGGGCGGGAGCGCGTCGCGCGCCTGACGAAGCGCCTGAGGGACGAAGGCGCGTTCAGCCTGTCCGAGGAGGAGACCGGCACCTGGGCGCTGGTGGTCGGCAAGCGGACGGAGGCGGGCTATTACATCATTACCGGACAGCCCACCCGCGTGTACCGCAGCACGCTGGCCAGTTACCGCAACCGCCTGGTGGTCTGGCTGATCCCGGGTCTGCTGCTGCTCAGCGGCACGCTGCTGTTCCTGAGCCTCATTTCCGCCAAGCCCCTGCGCAAGCTGAAAGCCGCGGCCCAGGCGGTGGCGCGGGGCGAGACGGTGAACCTGGATACGGACCTGCCCGGCGAGGCCGGCGCGGTGGCGCTGGCTTTCAACCGCATGTCGCGCCAGGTATCCACCACCATCGGGGATCTGGCGCGTGAAGGCGAAAACAGGCGCCGCCTGCTGGAGGCGCTGGACGAAGGCATCATCGCC
>JBGUIY010000225.1:0-24759 GCA_045113475.1 Christensenellales bacterium
CGCTTTGACGCCCTGCTGGAGACCTTCGGCATCCGGCGGCCCCGGGGCCGGGGCGTGAGCACGCTCGCCGAGGCGCTCGAAGCCGCCGAGTCGCTGGGCTACCCCGTGCTGCTGCGTCCGAGCTACGTCATCGGCGGGCAGAACATGACCATCTCCCGCTCGCGGGAACAGACGGAAGCCTACATGGAGAAGATCCTCGCCGGCGGCATCGACAACCCTGTGCTGGTGGATAAGTACATGCCCGGCGTCGAGCTGGAGGTGGACGTGATCTCCGACGGCGCGGACGTGCTGATCCCCGGCATCATGGAGCATATCGAGCGCGCAGGCGTGCACTCCGGCGACTCCATCGCGGTGTACCCGCCCTACAACCTGAACGACATCGACCTGAAGCGCGTGTGCGACTGCTCCGAAAAGCTGGCGCTGGCCCTGGGCACAAAGGGCCTGGTGAACATCCAGTACCTGATCTACGAGGGCGAACTGTACGTGATCGAGGTCAATCCCCGGGCCTCCCGCACCATCCCCTACATCAGCAAGGTGACCCAGGTGCCCATGGTGGACCTGGCGGCGCGGGTGATGCTGGGCGAACGGCTCACCGACCTGGGCTACGGCACGGGGCTGTACCGCACGCCGCCCTACACGGCGGTCAAGGTGCCCGTGTTCTCCTTTGAGAAGCTGAACGACGCCAACTCCATCCTCGGCCCGGAAATGAAGTCCACCGGCGAGGTGCTGGGCATCGGCAAGACCGTCAGCGAAGCCCTGTTCAAGGGCCTGACCGCCGCCGGCTTCACCGTGCCGGACCTGCACAAACAGGCGCGGGGCATCCTGATCAGCGTGGCGGAGAACGACTATGAGGAGATCCTTTCCCTGGCGAAGCGCTTCTTCGACCTGGGCCTGACCCTGTACGCCACCACCGGCACGGCGGAATCCATCCGGCAGATGGGCATCCCCGTGCAAGCAGTACGCAACGCCACCGAGTCCGACGAGATCCGCACCCTGATGGAGAGCGGCGCGCTGAGCTACATCATCTACACCGGCGCGGTGCAGGACACAACGGTGGGCGATTACACGCTGCTCCACCGCCGGGCCATGCAGCTGGGCATCCCCTGCCTGACCTCGCTGGACACCGCGAACGCGCTGGCGGGCATCATCGAAAGCCGCTTCAACGAGCGCAACACGGAGCTGGTGGACATCAACGCCATGCGCGCCTGGCGGCAGAAGATCCACTTCGCCAAGATGCACTCCTGCGGCAACGACTATATCTTCGTGGAGAACTTCGACGGCGGCATCACCTGCCCCGAATCCCTGTGCGTATCGCTCTGCGCGCCGCACTACGGCATCGGCGGCGACGGCATCGTGCTGATCGAGCACAGCCGGGTCGCGGACGCGAAGATGCGCTCCTTCAACCGGGACGGCAGCGAGGGCCGCATGGCGGGCAACAACCTGCGCTGCGTGGCCAAGTACCTGTACGACAAGGGTTATGTGCGCAGCGAGTTCATGACCATCGAGACGGCCTCGGGCGTTCACCGGGTGCGGGTTTACCTGCGGGACGGCAAGGTCAGCTCTGTGACCGCGGACATGGGCCGGGTGAGCCTTAACGCCGCGGACGTGCCCGTACTGGCGGATGAACCGGCGGTCGTCAACCGGCCCACGATGATCGGCGGGCAGGAGTGGAACATCACCTGCGTGTCCGTGGGAAACCCGCACTGCGTGGTCTTTATGGACGGCATCGACGGCCTTGACGTGCCCGCCGTGGGCCCGGCCTTCGAATACGCGCCGATTTTTCCCGAGCGCGTGAACACCGAGTTCGTGCGCGTGGTGAACCGCACCTGCCTGCGGATGCGCGTGTGGGAGCGCGGCAACGGCGAGACCCTGGCCTGCGGCACCGGCGCCTGCGCCGCGGTGGCCGCCGCCATCGAAAACGGCTACTGCGCCCCGGACACCGACGTGCTGGTGAAGGTGCTGGGCGGCGACCTGACGGCGCGCTGCACCGCCGAGCGCGTGACCCTGACCGGCGAAGCCGTGCTGGTGTACGAGGGAGAATTTGAGTACTGAGGCTCACAAGTATCTGGAGGTGCTTGATCCGTGAAACGTCTGATCGCCCTGCTGCTCTGTATATTCCTGACGGCGCCGTTCATGCCGGCCGGCGCCGAGGTCGAGGACTGGGTCGCCGATATCAACGGCATCAGCGCCAAGGTGCTCGAATGGTGCATGCAGGAGCACAATACCGAAATGACGCTGACCCTGCCCGCCAGCGCTACGCGGGGCATGTCGGACAGCGAAATCTGGTCGGCCGTTTATGACGCCTTGGACGAGTACTGCACTGAGGATTACAGGGTCAACCGTTCGTCCGCCAGCGACGGCGGCATGAAGCTGCGCATCCGGAATATCGCGCTGCGGCCGGGGCTGCTGATGGCGGAAGCGTACTGGAACGGGAAAACCGACCGGCTGAACGCGGACGAAAAGCGCTGTCTGCGGGAGCTTCAGAGCATCGTAGACGGCTTCGTCAGGAAGACCGGCTGGAACACCCTCGCCACGGAACTGGCGATCTACGATTTCATCTGCGACCGTGTGGAATACCGCTCTTATCCCTCCGGGGACAGCCGCCGCAAGCAGTGCACCAGCGCGGCCAACGCCTACCTGTACGGCTGGGGCAACTGCCAGGCCTACGCCGACCTCTTCTTCCTGATGACGATGATCTCCGGCTTTGACTCGGGCTTCGTCAGCGGCGAGGGCAACGGGGGAGCCCATATCTGGAACACCATCAGCATCGGCGATGACCTGCTGATGGTCGACGTGACCTACGGCGACAGTCCCCGCGAGAATTATCCCGGCCCCTGCCATTATTATTTCAATTTCGGCATGGACCGCAAGGACAGACACACCTGGAGCCCGCAGGTCATGAACCCGAATTACCTCGCCGGGAAGACCAACGACAAGTATTCCTATTACGCCAACAAGGGTCCTCAGGCCGGCGGTGTCTTCAAAAAGCTCTCCGACGCGGCCAAATTCTGCGTGAAGCAGGTCAAGAACGGCAAAAAGTACGTGGAATTCCTGATCCCGGGCAAAAAAGTCCCTCTGGACGACGTACACGCCGCCATCAAGAAAGCCCTGGGCAGGACCCAGGGACAGTGGTATGCGTATTGCGATTATATGGACGGCAATACCCTGATCCGCCTCAACTGGCTGGAATATAAGAAGCGCAAGGTCCGCTGACAGCGCTTTTCAGTTTATTTCAGATTTTTTCACGTTTCTGCTGCCATCTCCTTTTTTGAACCGTATATACAGGTGTTCAGAACGAACGAAAACAAAAAATAAACAAAACAAAAAAGGAGACCAAAACAATGAAAAAGATAGCAGTGGCAGTTATAGCAGCAATGATCCTGACGATGAGCGTCTGCGCGTTTGCGGCAGGCCAGGGACTCACCACCGCGGAGGCTAAGCAGGCAGCGGTCAAATTCGCGGGTGTGAATATGGATGACGCCAACTTCACCAAGGTCCGTATGGACTGGGACGACGGCCGTCAGGTGTATGAGATCGAATTCTATGTCGGCGCCACAGAGTACGAAATGGATGTGGATGTGCTCACCGGCGCAGTCTCCGATTTTTCCCGGGAATATCACGGATATCTGGGCAATTCCTACGGCGGGCATCACGATCACGACGATTGGGACGACGACTGGGACGACCTGTTCGACTGGGATTGACCTGAAAGCAAAAATATAAAGGGACTGTTGCAATAAGCCCCAATAAAAAACGGAGGAGTTCGTGAGAACAGCTCCGTTTTTTGCTGTATAATTCCTGACATGAGACAATGTCAGCAAACGGCTGTGCACGCAGTTTTGCCACCGGACGCGGAGCCCGTCATACCGCGGCATGGCTGAACGGAAACAAACAGCGTATGAAAAAGCAGAACAGTTCATATCCGTCTCGATTTTCTTTACCGATGAACCAAAGCACTTTTTTTGTGCTATACTCTGTTCAAGTACTCAAACGAATGATGCGGAAGGTGTGCTGTTATGGATCTGTTGAAAGAAATCGGTGATCTTGCCATGAACTTCGAAGCATGCCGCAAAACGCTTTCAGCTATGGGTGACGAAACGCGGCAGCATATCATCCTGGAAATGATGCGCATGGATTATCATGGCTCACGTGTGCCGGATATAACGGACAGGACGAATCTTTCCCGACCCGCGGTATCCCACCATCTGCAGATCCTGAAGGACGCCAGGATCGTGAAAATGCGCAAAGAAGGCACCATGACCTATTACTATCTCGATCCGGATATGGAATCCTTTGCCCGGCTGAGCAGCGCCCTCCAGCAGGCTGTCCGGATCTGCGCAGCATTGCCCAATCGCTGCGGGGAGGAATAGCCGGTATGATTGAAAAGGAACTGTTCAGCCATTATTCCATTGACGAAAAAAAGCTGCTGGCATACGGATTTCAGCCCGAAGGCCACACGCTGGTCTATCTGCAGGATCTTGAGACCGAGAATTTCCGGATCATCATTACATATGACAGGGCACTCAGCGGCAAGATCATCGACCTGGCTTTCGGGGAAGAATACGTGAACTTCCGGATGGAATCTGCCACAGGCTTCAGCGCGGAGATCCGTCAGAAGTTTGAAGCCCTGCTTCTGGATATCCGGGACAAGTGCTGCAAGAATCAGTATTTCCAAAGCGAACAGGCCAGACGGATCAGCGAATTCATCTACGAAACCTATGAAGTAATGCCGGAATTCCTGTGGCCGAACATCCCCAGTTATGCCGCGTTCAGAAAGAAACAGGGCGGCAGGTGGTTCGCTGTGATCGGCAGCGTACCCCGCCGCAAGATAGATCCTGTTTCACTTTCCACAGAGGAAGTGGAAGTGATCAACGTGAAGGTGGACAAAGACCAAATCGAAACACTGCTGGCCCGGGACGGCATCTATCCTGCCTTCCATATGAACAAGAAGTGCTGGGTATCGATCATTTTTGACGGCACGCTGACCGACAGAAATATTCAGCGTATGGTCGATGAGAGCTATGAAAGCCTGTAAACGGAGGGAAAAAGATGGGACATTGCAGCTGGGCTTACGTGAACGAAAGAGAACGGCTCTATCACGATACCGAATGGGGCGTCCCGGTGCATGACGACCGGCAGATGTTCGAGTACCTGACACTGGAAAACCTGCAATGCGGCCTCAGCTGGGACCTGATGCTGAAAAAGCGGGAGATCTTCCGGCAGTGCTTTGATAACTTTGAATATGACAAAATAGCCGCTTACACGGAGGATGACGTACAGCGCATCCTGAATACAGACGTCATGCTGAAATCAGAGCGCAAGATCCGTGCCGTCATCAGCAACGCAAGGTGCTGTCAAAAGATACGGGAGGAATTCGGCAGCTTCTGCAATTATCTGTGGGCATACACAGATTGTAAAACCATCGTTTATGACGGTCATGCCGAAGGCCGCGTTCCGGTCAGCAACGGTTTGTCCGACAGGATCAGCAAAGCCCTGAAAAAACGCGGTTTTAAGTATATTGGGACCGTCACGATCTATTCTCACCTTCAGGCTTGCGGAATGGTCAACGATCACGACGCAGAATGTCCCTGCTTTCATCAGATCAACGGACGGTATCCGGTCATCCATCTTGAGCCGGACAACGAAGCCCGTATGATGACACTCCGGAATATGCCTGAAAAGTAAGCGTTTTTGACGATGTGGACAAGGCGGGTTATCCATTGCATGGAGAAAAAGTCAGCGGCCAAAGAAGCGGTACAAAAATACGGGAACCCGTCCTGTGATGAAAAATGGATGAAGCACCGGGAAGCACAGCTGCGGCATACCGATGAAAAAGCAGACAAGGAAACTGCCGATATGGATCGTTTGGGTTTTTCATTGCTTCTCCAGGAAGCAGAGCATCACTGACCGGAGGGATTAAACAACTGCGGGATGAGCCGGTTTAATCTGAAGAGCATATGTCTGCTTTTTTTCATAACGCCGACCGCTTTGCCGCCGTCAGCCGGCGGCGTTTCGGAGGATCACGCTTCTTTCTGCCACCTCTCCACCTCGTCATCTGTACCAAGCACGGTGTGGGTGCCGCCGACATTATGGACGGTGCCTTTGGTGTAATCGATGCCGCTGGTGGCGTAATCGTAGGCGATGGATTTGCGGCGCTTCTCGATCTCGGGGTTCGGGTGCGGGATGGCGGAAAGCAGGGATTTCGTGTAGGGATGGACGGGATTGGAGAAGATCTCCTCCTTGGTGCCCGCCTCCACCATGTAACCCAGGTGCAATACGCCGATGCGGTCGGAAATATACTTGACCATGCTCAGGTCATGGGCGATGAACAGATAGGCGCAGCCCGTTTCCTCCTGGATATCCTTCATCAGGTTGACCACCTGGGCCTGGATGGACACGTCCAGGGCGGAAATGCACTCGTCCGCGATGATCAGGCGCGGCTGCATGATGAGGGCGCGGGCGATGCCTACGCGCTGGCGCTGGCCGCCGGAGAACTGGTGCGGGTAGCGGGCGGCGTGCTCGGGGCTCAGGCCCACCTTTTTCAGCATTTCGCTGATCTGGTCCGCCCGGTCCTGGCGGGAGGTGTAGCGCTTGTGGATATCCAGGCCCTCGCCGATGATGTCCTCGACCTTTTTGCGGGGATTCAGGGACGCCATGGGATCCTGGAAGATCATCTGCATTTCCTTGCGCATCATGTCCCGGGTCCCGCCGTCCATTTTGCCGGTGATATCCTTGCCGTTGAAGGTGATTTTGCCGTCGGTGGGGTCGTACAGGCGGATGACGCTGCGGCCGATGGTGGTCTTGCCGGAGCCAGACTCGCCCACCAGGCCGTAGGTCTCGCCGGGATAGATATTGAAAGACACGCCGTTGACGGCCTTGACCGTGTATTTGCGGGATATCGGGAAAAACTGCTTCAGGTTTTCCACGCTCAGCAGCGGCTCGCTCATAAGTACTTCTCCACCTCTTTTTGCGCCCGCTCGATCCGGGCTTTGAGCTCCTTGGGCATTTCGATCTTCGGGGCGTCGGGATGCAGCAGCCACGTGGCGGCCTTGTGCGTCCGGCTGATCTGGAAGAAGGGCGGATCCGCCTTCTCGTCAATGACCATGGCAAACTGGTTGCGGGCGGCAAAAGCGTCGCCCTTGGGCTCGTGCAGCAGGTTGGGCGGGCTGCCGGGGATGGAATACAGGCGGTCATCGTCCGTATCCAGGTCCGGCATGGCGGACAGCAGGCCCCAGGTGTAGGGATGGCGGGGATCGTAGAAGATCTCGTTCACGTTGCCCACCTCCACGATCCTGCCGGCGTACATCACGTCCACATAGTCCGCGACCTTGGCCACCACGCCCAGGTCGTGAGTGATATAGATGACGGAGAGGCCCATCTTCTTCTGGATGTCCATGATCAGCTCCAGGATGCGGGCCTGGATGGTCACGTCCAGGGCCGTGGTGGGCTCGTCGCAGATCAGGATATCCGGGTCGGCGCTCAGGGCGATGGCGATGACCACGCGCTGGCGCATGCCGCCGGAAAGCTGATGGGGATAGTTTTTGAAGCGCTTTTCCGCGTCGGGGATGCCGACCAGCTCCAGCAGCTCCACGGCCCGGGCGCGGGCGGCCTCCTTATCCATGTTCTTGTGCAGGAACATGCCCTCCATGATCTGCTTGCCGATGGGCATGGTGGGGTCCAGGCTGGTCATGGGATCCTGGAAGACCATGGCGATGCGCTGGCCGTTGAAATGCTGGCGCAGCTGCTTTTTCGGCAGCTTCAGCAGGTCCACGGTCTGCTCCTTCCCGGCCTCGTCCGTATAGGTATACATGATCTCGCCGCTGTTGACGCAGGCGTTGCTGTCCAGCAGGCCCATGACCGCCTTCATGGTCACGGACTTGCCGGAGCCGGATTCGCCCACGATGGCCACGGTCTCGCCCTTGCACAGGTCCAGGTTCACGCCGCGGATGGCGTGGACCACGCCCGCGTTGGTCTTGAAGGACACGTCCAGGTTCCGGATATCGAGGATGGTTTTCGGCGTTTCACTCATGTCCGTCCCCTCCTCACATATCTTCCAGCTTCGGCGCCAGCGCCTCGCGCAGGCCGTCGCCGATGAAGTTGAAGCCCAGCATCAGCAGCGCCAGCACGATGATGGGCGGCAGGATCTGATAGGGCAGGGTGGTGATGTTGTTGAACCCGTCCTCGATCAGGGTGCCCACGGAGCACTGGGGCAGCACGATGCCCACGCCCACGAAGCTCAGGAAGGCTTCGGTGAAAATGGCGGTGGGGATGGAGAACATGACCTGCGTGATGATGGGACCGATGGTGTTGGGCAGGATCTCCTTGAAAATGATGTGGCCGTTCCTGGCGCCCAGGGTGCGGCTGGCCAGCACGTATTCCTGCTCCTTGATCTTGAGCATTTCCGCGCGGGCAATCTTGCTCATGCCGATCCACTCGGTCAGCAGCAGCGCCACGATGACCAGGCCCATGCCCTTGGGCATGAAGATGGCCAGCACCGACACGATGACCAGGCGCGGCACGGAGTTGGCGATCTCCACGAAGCGCTGCATGACGATGTCCACCCGCCCGCCGAAGTAGCCGGATATCAGGCCGTAGCTCATACCGATGATCATGTCGATGATGATGGTCACGAAGGCGATCAGCAGCGAGACCCGCGCGCCGTACCAGGTGCGGGTCCACAGGTCGCGGCCCAGGTCATCCGTACCGAACAGGAAGGTGTAGTTGGCGAAGTTGCCCTCCAGCTCCTTGCCGGTCAGCAGTTTGTGCAGGGCGGGGATCTGCGGCTCGATGCCCTTGGCCACCACGCGCTTGTTCTTCTCGTTGCGGTACTGCACGATGTCGCGGTAGCCGAAGGAGTTCATGATCGGGCCGAACACGGCCAGCAGAATGATGACCGTGATGATGACCAGGCCCGCCACGGCCCGGCGGTTCTTGAAAAAGTGCGTAAACACGCCCTTCCAGTAGCTCTGGGAGGCAAAATTGGTGTCGATCTGGAGATCGTGCCGGTTCAGGAACTCAAAATCGCCCGGTACCGGGGTATAGGCCGCGTTCGCCGCGGCCGCCTGGGGCTGTAATTTCTGCTTTGCCATCCGTCACGCCTCCTTTCCCTTCGCCGCCACGCGGATGCGCGGATCCAGCACGCCGTAGAGCAGGTCCACCGCCAGCATGATGCCGATGTACAATGCCGAATAGAGGATGCCCAGCGCCAGCACGTAGTTGTAGTCGATGCCTTCGCCGGCGATGGCGTCCACCATCAGCTTGCCGATGCCGTTGATGCCGTAGATCTTTTCCACCACCAGCGCGCCGGTGAGCAGATCGACCACCAGCGGTGCCAGCACGGTCACGATGGGGATCAGCGCGTTGCGCAGCACGTGCCGGGTGACCAGCCTGCTCCCGTACATGCCCTTGGCCTCGGCCAGGCGCACGTAATCGCTGTCAAACACCTCCACCATCTCGTTGCGGGTGAAACGGGCGATGGTGGACATGGTGAAGAGGCTCAGGGAGATCGACGGGATCACCGAGGAGAAGGCGAAGCGCGACGGATCGAAGAAGTAGGGGAAGAACGGGATCCTGAATGAGAAGGTGTACTGCAGAAAGATCAAAAATACATAGGAGGGCACGCAGACGCCCAGGATGGAAAACACCGTGCAGAACCCGTCCAGGAACCTCCCCTTGTTGAGGGCTGCGGTTATGCCCAGCACCAGCCCTGCGAAGGTGCCCAGCAGGATGGCGATGCCGCCGATCCTGAAGGAATTGGAGATGGCCGTGGAGAGCACGGTTTTGATAGGCGCGCCGTTGTACAGGGAGGTACCCTTGCCGAAATCGCCCTGGAGCACGCCGCCCAGGTAACGGAAGAACTGGACGAAGATCGGATCGTCCAGGCCCATTTCGGCGCGCTTGTTCGCGATCTGTTCGGCGCTCATGCGCTCGGAGGGGAAGGGATTGCCCGGCATGATGCGCACGAGCAGGAACAGCAGGAAGGTGATGATCAGCAGCGTCAGCAGCGCCATCCCCATCCGCTTCATGATGTATTTGGCCATAAATCAGCAGTCCTTCAATAACGGAATGGTCAGAGCGGCTCTTTCTTCATCAGTCAGAGCCGCCCTGACCCCCAGGATTTAGTTTTAAAAAGTATTGCTTACTTGATCGTGACGTCCTTGTACACGCGGTTCAGGGCGACGGGGTGGAACTGGATGTTCTCCACGCCGGCGGTGATCAGGTTCGCGTTGGCCTTGGTGTACAGCGGAGCGATGACCGCCTCCTGCAGCACCAGGGTCTCAGCCTTGTACATGGCGTCCCAGCGGGCGTCATAATCAGTGATGTACGCGCCGGTGGTGCAGTCCGCGATCAGCTTGTCGTATTCCGCGTTGCTCCAGAAGCCGTAGTTGTTGGAGTTGTTGGTCACCCACATGCCCAGGTAGGTCATCGGGTCGGCGTAGTCGGGGCCCCAGCGGGTCAGCGCCACATCGTAGTTGTCGTTCTGCATCTTGTCCAGGCGCTCCGCCTTGGTCATGGGCTGCAGGTTGATGGTCAGGCCGGGCAGCGCGTCTTCCACGTCTTCCTTGATGGCCTGGGCCACTTTCGCGACCTCGTCGCCCTCGTTGTTGCCGTAGATCATGGTGAAGGTGAATTCATCCACGCCCAGTTCCTTCTTGGCGGCCTCGAAATACTCGGCAGCCTTTTCGGGATCGTAGCCGATATAGTCGGCGAACATGTCCTGATCGGCGGAGAAGTCGGCGCCGGTGGTGCTGCTGGCGGCAAACTGCGGCGGGACCGCGGTGAAGGTGGCCAGGGAGCCGTCCATCACGTAGTTGTCAACCAGGTTGTCGCGGTCGATGGCGTTGGTGATCGCCAGGCGCAGGTTGGCGTTGGCCAGCTTGCCGTTCTGGGCGTTCTTTTCGGTCTGGCTGAAGGAGAGGTACCACATATAGCCGGCACCGGTGACCTTCAGGTTCTGGCTCAGGGCGGCGTCCTTTTCAGCGGCGGCGACCTGGTTGCCGGAGATCATGACCACGTCCAGCGCATTGGTACGGAAGGCGGTCAGGGCGTTGTCGGAGGAGCCGACGACCTGGTACTTGAGGCCCGCCAGCTGTACGCGGCCAGCATCCCAGTAATCCGGGTTCTTCTTCAGGGACAGGGTGGCGGTGCCGGGGGTGTAGTCTTCCAGGATGAAAGCGCCGTTGGAGAGGAAGGTCGCCGGGCTGGTGCCGTAGGTGCCCTCTTCCAGGCTGTTGTAGAACTTCTCGTTGATCGGGTAGAAGGTGGGGAAGTACATGAGGCTCGGGAAGAAGGAGACGGGGACGTTCAGTTCGACCACGAAAGTCTTGTCGTCCGGAGCGGAGACGCCCAGAGTGGTCAGGTCGTCGGTCTGCTTGCTGATGATCTCGGCAGCGCCCTTGATGTTGCCGATTTCGTCCAGCATGTAGGCGTATTCGCCGGCTTCCTTGGCGATGCGGCGCCAGGCGAACACGAAGTCGTTGGCGGTCACGGCGTCGCCGTTGGTCCACTTCGCGTCACGGAGGTGGAAGGTATAGGTCAGGCCGTCGTCGGACAGGTCATAGCTCTCCGCGATGGCGGGCACGGCCGCGCCGTCCGCGTCCATCTGGAGCAGGCCGTCGATGCAGTCGGCGATGACTTCGAAGGAGTCGCCGTCGGTAGCCAGGTTGGTGTCCAGGCTCATCACGTTGGTGCCCAGCATGACGCCGAGGTACTTGTCCTCAGCCGTCGCCGTCACAGCGCAGGCAGCCATCATCACGATGGCGAGAACCAGGCAAAGCAGTTTCTTCATGTGCGATTCTTCCTTTCATGATACATATCTGTGCGGTTTTCCCGCGTCCCGTAAGGGATAAATCATTTTACCCATCCTCCCCGCAATTGTAAAGAGGTGTACAAAGTAAATACAAACCGGCGGCGGTTGACGTTCCGCGCGCCGGCGCGGTATAATCAGAAAGGAAGAAATCACCGGTTTCAGGAATACCACCTTTCTTTATCATCAATATGGAGGAAACATGGCTCCCGGACGGAAACGGATATGGCTGGCGATCCTGCTGGCGCTGCTGCTTCCGGCGCTCAGCGCAGCCGCCGAATTCACTTTTGAGGATACGGCGTTCGTCGGACGCTTCACCACAGAAGCGCTGGATGAGATCATCGAAAAATACGAGCTCTACGACGGCTGGTACTGGACCACACCCGGCAATGAAAAACAGGATTATCACGGCCGGGAAGGCAAGCCCGGCTGGACGGACACGACGGTCAACGTCAACCGGAAACGGCACTATGAACGGGGCTGGTACGGCTGCCGCTGGGGGCTGGACGTCGTGGATCCCCGCCAGCCCAACGGCAACGGCTACGGCGAATGCTTCGGCTTCGCCCAGTTCGTCGGCTGCCTGCTTTCCGGGGAGGTCAATCCCCACGGCAGGTGGACCTCCTACCCCTCCGTCCGCCATGCCCGCGGGCTCCGCGTGGGCGACATCATCCGCACGGAATACGAGCTCGACGGCGAGCTCTTCCACCACAGTGCGGTGGTGTACAGCGTGGAGGGTGACAATGTCCTTTTCCTGCAGTGCGCCGGAGGCTCCTACAACAAGCTGCGCACCCGGAAGGGCTACCACGACGGGCACCTGCGTTATGTCACATCCATAGAAGTATTAAAAAAGTTCAAATACCTGCGGGTCTGCCGCAGTCCCCTCAACGCTGCCGATCAGCCTGCGGCTTCACAATAACGGTCCGGCAACCTGCCCGCATCCAGCCGGCAGCAGGACGCGCAGGGACGCAATTCACCCGCACGGTGATTGCGCCTTTTCTTTTCATTTTTTCCATGTTATAATTCTGAACGGCAAATCGGGATTTTGCAGATGCTTTTGCAGCATCTTTCAGAGGAAAAGGGGATTCATATGAGACAAACTGTTTTTGATATGAAATTCGCCAAAGTCTATTCCTTGCTGGTACAGAAAGCTGAGCGAAAAGGCAGGACAAGAGCCGAAGTTGATGATATCACCGCCTGGTTGACGGGGTATTCATCTTCACAAATTGATCAAGCACTTTCGTCTGACCTTTCCTACGGAGAGTTTCTGTCAAACGCGCCTGCTTATCATCCACGCGCAGAGCTTATCAAAGGAAAGGTCTGCGGCGTTCAGGTCGAAACGATTGATGATCCGTTGATGAAAAAGGTTCGTCAGTTGGATAAGCTTGTGGATGAACTGGCAAAAGGAAAATCGCCGGAGGAAATCAAGCGATAAAGATGACGAATCCCGGTTTATCGATGCCTGAAAGCTGACCCGTCAGCTTCCCAATCAACCAAACATAATGTTTCACGTGAAACAATCGAGGACGGATACATGAACTGGACACCAGAACAGCGGGACGCCATAGAGACCGATCAGCCGGAACTGCTGATCAGCGCCGCCGCGGGCTCCGGCAAGACCGCGGTGCTCGTGGCGCGGGTGCTGCGCATGCTCCGGCAGGGCGGGGACATCACCCGCATGCTGATCGTCACCTTCACCCGCGCCGCCGCCGCGGAAATGCGGGAGCGCATTTCCGACGCCCTGGAAAAGGAACCGGGCGACCCGCACCTCTACCGCCAGCAGCAGCGGATGAACCGGGCGAAGATCTCCACCCTGCACACTTTCTGCCAGGGGGTGATCCGCCAGCATTTCGAACTGCTGGGCATCGATCCCCTCGCCCGCATCGGTGACGACGCGATGCTGGAACGGCTGCTGAACAAGGCTTCCGAGGAGGCGATGGAGGCAGCCTATTCCGCGCCAACGGAGGAGCAGGAATACCTGTTCGATACCGCCGCCCCGGACGCCATCCTGGCCATGGCCGACCGGCTGCGCCGCTTCCTGCTGGCCATGCCCGACCCCTGGGAATGGGCCGAACGCGCCACCGCGCCGTATGAGGGTACGCTGGAAGCACTGCCGGCCTTCCGCCTGCTGCTGGCCGTGTCGGAGGAGAAGCTGCGGGAAGCGGAGCGAACCCTGGACCGCTGCGAAGAGCTGCTCGGGGACCCCCTGACGCCCCAGCGCTTTGAAAAAGTGCTCGAGGCCGACCGTGCCCTGCTGCAGGAATACCGGCAATGCGCCGGAAAGGGCCTGCTCCGGGGCGGTACCGTCCGTTTCACCCCCCTGCCGCGGGGCAAAAAGACGGACCTGGACGACGAGGAAGCCAAGCAGGCGTACCTGGACCTGCGGGACCGGTGGAAGGAGCAGATGAAGGCCGCCGCAGGCCGGCTGCCCACCGACGACCAACAGGCCCTGGAAGACGACCGCCAGGCCAGGCTGCTGGCCCGGGGCCTGTATAAGCTGGCCCGGGACATCCAAGACCGGTTCCAGCAGCTGAAGAGCGAAAAGGACGTGCTGGATTACAACGATCTCGAGCACTTCTGCCTCCGGCTGCTCAGGGAGCCGCAGGTGGCACAGGAGCTGTCCGGCGCTTTCGACGCCCTGTTCATCGACGAGTACCAGGACATCAGCCCGATCCAGGAGGAGATCATCCAGGCCCTGCACCGGGACAACCAGCTGTTTCTGGTGGGAGACGTCAAGCAGAGCATCTACCGGTTCCGCCAGGCGGACCCGGGCCTGTTCATGGACAAGTACGCGCGCTTTCCGCTGTCCGGCGGGCAGCCCGCGCGCAAGATCCTGCTGCAGCAGAATTTCCGCTCGGCGAAAAACGTGCTGGCCTCGGTCAACCAGGTGTTCGCCCACGCCATGCGGGCGGAGACCCTCGAAATCGAATACGACGAGGCGGCGGCTCTGAAGCCCGGCCCCGACGCCGCCGAAGGGCCGGAAACAGAAGTCCATCTGCTGATATCCGCCGACGAAGACACCGGCGAGGAGCAGCGGGTCAGGGACAGCGCCGCCTGGGAGGCGCGGTTCATCGTGGAACGCATCCAGGACCTGATGCGGGAGCGCTCGCCCGAACAGCCCACCCGAGGCCGCTACCGGTACCGGAACATCGTGATCCTGCTGCGCAGCGCCGTTGGCAGGGCGTCGGTCTACGCGTCGGCCCTGCAGCAGGCGGGCATTCCCGTTTACGCCGACGCGGACGCCCAGTATTACGACCTGCGGGAGATTCAGGACGTGATGAACCTGCTGCGGGTCATCGACAATCCCTATCAGGACCTGCCGCTGCTGGGCGCCTGCCGGGTGCCCTGCTTCGGCTTTACTGAGCGCGAGCTGGCTACCATCCGCATCCGCGACACCTCGCCCAGGACACCCTATTACCAGGTGTTCTTCGCCCATGCGGCCAAAGCGGACACGCCCCTCGGACAAAAAGCGGCGGATATGCTCCGCCGCCTGGACCGCTGGCGCTTTCTCTGCGCGCATATGCCCCTGGAGGACTTTATCCGCCTGCTGCTGGACGAATCGGGCATCTACTTCCTGGCCGGCGCGGCGGAGGACGGGCTGAGCCGCCAGGCCAACCTGCGCCTGCTGTGCGAAAAGGCCGCCGAGAGCGTGACCCTGTACGACTTCCTCGCCCGCACCGACCTGCGCGCCAAGGCGGACGACAGCCGCACCGCCAAGTCCCTGAGCGACCAGGAGGACGTGGTGCGCATCATGACCATGCACAAGTCCAAGGGCCTGGAATTCCCGGTGGTCTTCCTCGCCGGGCTGGCCCGCAAGTTCCGTTCCGTCAGCGCCGAGCAGCCCATGCTCGACCGCGATCTGGGCATCGCCCTGAGCATGATCGACCCGGAAGCGCGCATCGAACGCCATACCGTCACCGAATACGCCATGGAAGCCTCCCTGGACCGCAAGTCCAAGGCGGAGGAGGCCCGCATCCTGTATGTCGCCATGACCCGCGCCAAGGAGCGGCTGATCCTGTACGGCGCGCCGGCCGTCTTCCATACCGCGCTGGACAAGTGGCGCGAACTGGCCGATCCCGCCGCCGCCCTGGAGGCGGGCTGCATGCTGGACTGGATCATGCCCGCCCTGGGCCTGGACGTACCCGAAGCCGACCAGAGCTTCACCGCGGCCAACGGCTCCCGCTGGCGGGTGACCCTGGAGCCCGTCGAGCGCCTGCAGTCCGGCGAAGAAGCGGCGCCCGCTATCCGTCCGGAGCCGGAGAGGGGTTACGTATCGCCGGAGCTGGAAGCGCTGCTCAGCGCCGTCATGCCCGAAGCCCGGCCCCTCAAGGTGTCCGTCAGCGCCATCAGCCACCGTCCCGTCACCGAGGAGGATCAGGAAGAGACCCCGGAAACCAAGCGCAATGTTTCACGTGAAACAATGGAGCGGCACCCCCGCTTCATGCAGGAGCGCGTCCTGACCGCCGCGGAGCGCGGCTCCGCCGTGCACAAGGCGCTGGGCCTGCTGCCCTACCAGGCGATCCGGGAGGCGGAAGCGCCGGACGAAGCCCTCATCGCCGGACTGCTGGACCGGATGCTCGCCCGGGAGCAGCTCACCGCCCAGGAGCGCGAAGCCATCCGTCCCCGCCAGCTGCTGCGCTTTTTCGAGTCGGACCTCGGCCGGCGGGCGCTGCGCAGCCGCCAGGTCCGCCGGGAATGGCCCTTCGCGCTGCAGGCGCAGCCGGACGCCTACCTGCAGGGCGTCATCGACCTCTGCTTCATGGAGGACGGTGCCTGGATCCTGGTGGATTACAAAACGGATGCCGTCAAAGAGGCATCCGTCCTGGCAGACCGTTACCGCGAACAGCTCCTGTGGTACCGCAAGGCCCTCGCCTCGCTCACCGGCGTTCCGGTACGGGAAACTTATTTGTATTCTGTCGCCCTGGCAGAATGGGTCGGGGTGGAATGATCACATCACGAACTGCGTCACGCAGAAAGCCGCGTAGACCAGCAGCAGCACGATGCCCTGGGCCCGGTAGAGCTTCCCTTTGAACAGGGCGGGCAGGGTCAGCAGCAGCATCACGAAGAACATCACGGGGATATCCAGCACCAGGGAGGCGTTCATGCCCGCGATCCTGCTGCCCTCAGGGATGCCGAAGGGCGCAAGGGTCATGGACAGGCCGGAGACCAGCACCAGGTTGAACAGGTTCGCGCCGATCACGTTGCCCAGGGAGAGGGAACCGTGGCCCTTCACCAGGGAGGTGATGGCCGTCACCAGCTCCGGCAGGGAGGTGCCCAGCGCCACGAAGGTCAGGGCGATCACGGATTCCGGAACGCCCAGCGCCGCGGCGATCTTGGTGCCGTTATCCACCAGCAGCCGCGCGCCGACCGCGATCAGCGCGGCCCCGACCACCAGCAGCAGGATGCTTTTGCCCAGGGGCATGTCTTCGCCCGCGTCGTCCGCTTCCTCCGTTTCGGAGGGGGCGGGATTTTTTTTGAGGGAAAGGATGCTCAGGGCCATATAAGCCGCGAACATCACCAGCAGGATCACGCCCACGATCCGCGAGAACTGGCCCGTGGTATAAGCGACCCCCGCGAACAGCGCCGCCGCCGCGAAGAAGAAGAACACCGGCAGGCGCAGGGACTTCGCGTCCGTTTTGCCCGGCATCACCGCGATGGTCAGCGCCGAGATCAGCGCCGTGTTGCAGATCACGGAGCCGATGGCGTTGCCGTAGGCGATCTGGCCGTGGCCGCCCAGCGCGCCTGCGGCGGATACCATGACCTCCGGCAGCGTCGTGCCGATGGAAACCACCGTCGCGCCGATCAGGATCTCCGGCACATGGAACCGCCGGGCCAGCGCGATGGCGCCGTCCACAAACCAGTCGCCGCCCTTGATCAGGCACAGCAGACCGAGGATAAACAGCAGTACAGGTACAAGCATACAGACTTCCTCCCATTCTTTCCGCGCAAGCCAGAAAAAAACAGACTCGCGCCATGCACTTTGTCACAGCGCAAGTCTTGCCATCTCATTTGTTCCGGCCTGCGCGGCGCGCAGACGGCTGACGGTCGCAAACCCACCGGCGCACCGGCGTTCGGCTACTCCCTTGCACGGGATAAAAATACCATGTTTGTTCCCGTTTGTCAATGGCGATATTGCTCTGCTGTCCGCATGAATGATCCCGGCCGGCCGCCGACCGCATGACAGCAGGAAACCGCCCGTTTCACGTCTGTCCCTCCGGGTCCTGCTGCATCAGCACGGCCATGGTATACCAGTCCGCCTGCGCGTACCGCACCATGCAGCGGGCAAGGCGGTCGGCGAGCCACGACCTGTCCTGTTTCGCGAGATACTTCCTCATGATCTGTATGTCCGCCTCATAAGAGAGCGCGTACTTGTCCAATTTCTCGTTTTCGACGAGCTTCTGGTATAAGGCCGCGATGAGCAGGGTGCCGTCCTTCTGAACGGCCATGACGCGGTACAGCCGCGCGTATACCGGCGTATAGATCGAGTGGCCGGAGGACTGTCCGCTGCTGAGGGGCCACTCATAGCAGCCTCCGGGCACAAAGGACATATCGGCGACGATCAGCACGGTGCATTCGTCATAAGTGGCGGGGAAGCGCTCCTCCGGCACAAGGTCCATGCCGCCCGTTACGATATTGACGTCAAAGTTTTCCGTTTTCGTCTTGTCATGGCTGTCATAGTCCTCCCGGGGCTTCCGTATCAGCCATTCCATGGGTTCGTCGTGCTCCGCACGGCACAGAACCAGAAACTTCTCCACCGCCGGGATCGTGCCTGCGCCCTTTCCGTCTTTCATATGCTGATAATTCAGCGGCTCCAGATCCATCGTCACCCGGATGCCCTCCGGAAATACCTCCTTCAGGCTGATCCCGGCCGTGCGCAGCCGGTACAGCAGCGGGACCACCGCTTCCGGCGTGTCCGCGATCCGGCCGTATATCCCCGCCAGCACGGCCAGGACTTCCGGATCGGTTTCCGATCCGATGCGCTCCCGCAGCTCGTTGATCTCCATGCCCGTCAGCGCGGACCCCATCATCGCCGCGTAAGGCAGCCCTGCCCGCTGCGCCTGTTTCGCGCAGTCCAGCTTCTTTTCGTATTCCAGGGTTTTCAGCCCTTCGCCGACCACGGCGGCCATATCGGCATCGTCCTTTCTGCCGGTGGCCAGCCAGCGCTGGTACAGCGCTTCGCCGCTCCAGGGCACCTTCCGCACCATATCCCGGAGCAGCCCCCGGTTGCTCTCTGTGGAAAACGTCTTCAGATCCAGCAGGGCGAGCTCCGCGTTCAGCTTCTCCCGGGCCGTCTTTTCCGGATAGCCCGCTTCCACGCGCTGATTGACGTACACCGCCAGCTGGAGCGGGTGCTCGCCGCTCTCCGGGAAAAGGCCGAACGCCCGGCTGATGGCCTGTACCCGGTCCTCCGTAAGTTTTCCGTCCTTCAGCAGCAGCTGATCCAGCGCCTCCGTCGGGACTGTGCTGTTATATCCGTGCACCGTTTTCACCACCTGCTGATCCATGGGCAGGGGCAGGTGGCGGTAATACGTATATCCGCCCGCGCCGATCAGCAGCGCCGCGCAGAAGGCCAGGGCGCCCCGGTTCATGTTCTGAAACGCTCCCGCGGCACAGATGTCGCAGCAGTCTTCCATGGTTTTGACGGAATACCCGTCCTGTCTGACTGTACGGCGGAGCCTGCTGCTCCTGGACGTCAGCAGAAAGAAGCCCAGGACCGACAGCACTACGGCCATCAGCAGAACCGGAAGCAGCTCGGGACGCAATCGCGCTGCTCCCGCAGCAGCAGCCATGATCATGAGTGCCAGAAAGATCCATGACCACTGCGCGTTCCCGTTTTTTGCGTCCTGGACAGCACGCGCGTCGCACCTGCTGATTTCTGAGAGCATCCTGTCCAGCGGCCAGTCGAAATGGGCGGCCAGGAAACGGATCGCTTCGCACCGCATCGGATCGCTGATCTCATGGCTGCGGGCCGTGCCCACATTCCGCTCCAGACAGGCAGTCAGCGCGTGCCGCCAGTACTTCCGCACGTTTTCCTCATGATCCTCGTCAGCAGCGAGAGCGCGCTGACTGCCGCCCTGCCGGTAGGCTTCGGCAAACAGCCTCACGCGCTGCAGCGCTTCAGGATTGGTCTGGTCGTACTGCTCAGACATGGAAATCCCCTTTCGAGCACGTCATTGGCTGGGCAAGGCGCGTCATCTCGCCGGCGTCCCGGGCAGGATCCAGCCACTCGCCGATCCGGTCGGGCGGGCAGATGACCGGCATGCGGTCGTGGATAAAGCTGATCTCCGGCGCGGCCGCCCGGGTCAGGATGGACAGGGCCGGCAGCTTCAGCCCCGGCTCGAAGCGGTAGATCCCCATCAGCCAGACGGGGCCGTCCCAGCCCGGCCGCAGGGCATACCGCGCGCGTTCGGGCCCGGTATGCTGCCACTCGTAGTACCACACGGCAGGGATCAGGCACCGCCTGCGGGCGAAGGAGTCGCGAAACAGCGGCTTCTCCGCCGCCGTCTCCGACCGGGTGTTGATGAGCTGCTTCCCGCCGCCCAGCTGGTAGCCCCACCGCATGGGAAAGGCCTCCGGCCGTCCCTGCCTGCTGGGCGCCAGGGCCGCCACCGTCTGGGTCGGGAATACCTCGCCCCGCGCGACTTTCCCGGCGCCGAGCCGCTGCGCCCGCTCGTCCGCCCGTTCGATCACCCGGACGATCGTTTCCTCCAGGTCGTCCTCAGGCACGTAAAACCGTCCGCACATGGCGCTGTGTTAGATTCCTCCGTTCTTCCTCATGTCATTGATGATGTTCTGCGTGACTTTGCGCCCGTAGCACTTGCCGCCGCCATAAGTCGTATAAACGCCCAGCAGCGTCGGGCCCGAGCTCCCTTCGTCTTCGACAAAAATACCGGCGCCCAAAGCGGAAGCTGACTGGCGCGTATAGAAAGTAAAGCTGTTGCTGGACGACGTATAAAGATACATCCAGTCGGTAAACATATTGCCGCTGTCATACGCGGTCATATGAAACCTCTCGTCTGACAGGTCATAATCGCTGGGCGCGTATATTCCGTACCATCCGGTAGTTTTGCCGACATCTTTGGAAAAAACCACGTAGCCGATATCGTTGGCTGAATTGTAGCCATTCTTAAAGGTATCATACACATGCATGGTATACCGGCCGGTATATGAATACAGGCAGTCGCGGCTGTTTTTGACGCCGAATTTGAACTGGATATCACTTGCCCACCGGCTGTGATAAGGGCAGATCAGATTATGTCCCGCCGTAATCAGGCCCCGCCGGCCCACCATGGTGCCCGAACCCGTACGTCTGCATCCGCATTCATATTTGATATTCATCTGCGCAACTGCTTTGTATGGATACTGCTTGGCGTACGTGTTGTCCGCGCATGCCGGGACAATATCAAGCAGCAGAACCATAACCATCAGAAGAGCGGCCAGGAACAGAGAGCGGTTTTTCATACAGTCAGCCCCTTTTTGTTGTTTTTAAAGCATCTTAAAGCGCTGTGAAGGAATATGAGATTGTACACCCTTGGTACTCCAGCAGATTCAGTATACTATACTTTCTTTCCGATTGCAAGACGCGCAAACGCCGGCGACATTTCCAAAGAAACTTCCCTCAGACTCCGCGGCCAGCGCATGGAGGCTCTGAGGGAAGAAACAGCAGGTGTGTTATATCTAAAACATCATTCGCCGGCAGAAGCGGCTGCCGCGGGACGGCCGGGTTCACCGGCAGTCTGCTATCTCCTGAACAGCGCCAGGATATCCTCCTGGGTCAGGGCGTCAGGCAGGGCTTCGCCGGGGGTGATGAGCCGGTCAAAGAGGTTCTTTTTGCGTTCTCCCAGGTGCACCACCTGCTCCTCGATGGTGCCGTGGGTGACCAGGCTCAGCACGGTAACGGGCTTCGTCTGCCCGAGGCGGTGCGCCCGGGAAGTCGCCTGCTCCTGGGCCGTGGGGTTCCACCAGGGGTCGTAGTGGATCACCATGTCCGCGCCGGTCAGGTTCAGGCCCGTGCCGCCCGCCTTCAGGGAGATCAGGAACACCTGTCCCTCCCCGCCGTTGAAGCGCTCCGTCAGCTCCTGGCGTTCGGAGGTCGGGGTCGCCCCGTCCAGGTACAGGGTCGCGATGCCCTCGGTCCGCAGGCGCTGCTCCAGCAGGTTCAGCATCCGCGTGAACTGGGAGAACACCAGGATGCGGTGCCCGGCGGCCAGCGCCGGCAGCGCCACGTCAATGAACATTTCCTCCTTGCCGGAGCCTTCGATATACCCGTCCATACAGAGGGCCGGATGGCAGCAGATCTCCCTGAGCTGGGTCATGGCGGAAAGGATCTCCGCCTGGGCGTGATCAAAGCCGCGCTCCCTGAAGGCCCGCTCCAGGCGGCTGCGGCACTGCCAGACCACCGCGTCGTAGACCTTCTTCTGGGGTTCCGTCATTTCTGCGAACAGCGTCTGCTCGATGCGCTCCGGCAGCTCCGCCAGCACGTCCTCCTTGACGCGGCGCAGCAGGAAGGGCCGGATGCGGCGGCGCAGGTCGTCCAGGTCGCCCTCCTCGTCGTAGCGGCGCAGGAAAGTGCCGTAGCCGGGCAGATAGCCGGGCAGGCAGAAGTCCATCAGCGACCAGAGCTCGCCCACGTGGTTTTCCAGCGGGGTGCCGGTCAGGGCGATCCGGGTGCGGGCCTTCAGCCGTTTCACGGTATGCGCGGAGACCGACTGGCTGTTCTTGATCTGCTGTGCCTCGTCCAGCACCGCGAAGCGCAGCCTCAGTTCCGCCGCCAGTTCGATATCCCGCCTGAGCAGCGGGTAGCTGGTGATCAGCACCTGGGCGTCGGAATCCGGCAGCGCTTTGTAGATGGCCTCGCGCTCCGGCTGGGTACCCTGGATGATCTGCACCCTGAGCTGCGGCGCAAAACGGGAAAACTCCCGTGCCCAGTTGAAGATCAGGGAGGTGGGCGTCACGATGACGGAGGGCGCGCAGTCCTTTTCCAGCGCGTTCACGCGCTCGATGGCGGCGATGGTCTGCACCGTCTTGCCCAGGCCCATCTCGTCCGCCAGGATGCCGCCCATCTGCAGGTGGTCCATCATCATCAGCCACTGGTAGCCCACGGTCTGGTACTGCTTGAGGCCCTCCACGGCGGGCGGCGGCGCCTGGTAGCGGAAGCTGGTCATCTCCTCCGTCGCCTCGTCGGCAGCGCAGGGCAGCCCGGCTTCCTCCATCAGGTGCTTCAGGTAGCTCGCCCGGAAGGCGCTCAGGGGCCGGCGGTCCTCCGCCAGGGCTGCGCGCTCGGCCAGCTCGTCCTCCATCATGGCCCGGGCCAGCTCCTGCCAGCCCTCCAGCCCCGTCAGGTCCAGGAATTCGCCGGACCGCAGGCGGAAATAGTGCTGCTTCTCGTAGATCGCGCGCATCAGCGGGTAAAGCTCCTCGATGGGGCGCTCGCCGTCCAGCATTTCCAGCTGGATGCCGCCGCCGCGGGCGGTCATGCGGCCGCTGAGCCGGGGCTGCCGGGGCTTCATGTCCATGAAGTCGCGGCTCATGAACACCTCGGCCAGGCCCTCCAGCCGCGCCACGCCCTCGTGCATCAGGTACCAGACGCCCTCCGTCTCGTGCAGCACCGCCTCGCCGTTCTGCACGTGGAAGCCCGCGTCCGACAGGCAGCGCATGACCTCCGCCTCCGATACCGCGTCCCGGTAGAGCATGATGCCGCCGGGCTCCGGCGCGAAGGGGTTGATCTCGTAACGGTCGTACAGGTAGCGCACCCGCGCCTGCACGTCCGGGCCCCGGCGGTCCAGGTAGATCTTCGTCCGCAGCTTGAAGCGGCGCAGCTGGGAGGCCAGCTGGCCGTCCAGGCTGACCGCCATGGCGTCGTAAAGCAGGGGCAGGGCAGAATTCAGGAACTGGCTCACCGCCTGCCCCCGGTACAGATACACCGCGCTGTCCGTATTCAGGGCCGCGCCTACGCGGGAAAGCAGCACGCGCTGCTTTTCGGGCAGGGCCCACACGGCGTTCTGCCACAGCACGTACCGGCCGTCGCCCGTCAGCGGGCGCAGCTCGCCCTCCAGGGTGATATGGGCCTGCAGCTCCCTGACGCTGCCGGAAACCTGGCACACCAGGGGCAGTTCCTTCGTCTCGATGCCCGCCAGGCGGGTCTTCTGCTTGTCCCGGTACAGGATGAAGGGATGCCTGACCAGCAGCTCCAGCACCCTGTGCAGCGCGGCGTCGCTCAGGGGCAGGCACCGCCCGCCGTCCGGCGAACGCAGCCCGTTCTCATCGCCGAACAGCAGGCTGAGTTCGTACAGAAACGCCTGGTCCTTCCGGTGAAAACGCCACTCGTTCTGGTCGATGGAGCGCTTGCCGTCCAGCGTCAGCCGGCGTCCGTCCCGCCAGTCGTACAGGAAACGGCGCATCTGCCGGACGGCGTGCCTGCGCTCGTCCACCACGTTCAGCGCCAGTTCCGTGCGTTCGGGACGCACCACCAGGATCGGCTCCAGCTCCAGGGGCAGCCGCTCGCTCAGCAGCTGGTCTCCCAGCGCGAGCAGGGGATCAGCATAGTCCGTCAGCTTCAATACAAGACCTCCCACAGTGTCAGGCCCTGCGCGGGGGCCATCGGGCCGGCCTGCTGCCGGTCCAGGGACGCAAGCGCCGCCGCCGTTTCCTCGGGCCGGCGTCTGCCCTGGCCGACCTCCAGCAGGGTGCCTGTCATGATGCGCACCATATTGTACAGAAAACCGCCGCCCGTAAACCACAGGCACAGCCTGTCCCCTTCCCGGGTCAGGCGGATACCGCTCACCGTGCGCACCGTGGATTTCTTCGTGCGGTGATTGCCGGTAAAGGCCCGGTAGTCGTGGGTGCCGGTCAGCGCCCGCGCCGCTTCCGCCATGGCGGCCTCGTCCAGCCGCCCGGGCAGGAACAGCTCATATTTTCGGGCAAACACGTCCTGGGTCTCCCCGGTGTTGACGCGG
>JBGUIY010000226.1:0-6894 GCA_045113475.1 Christensenellales bacterium
CCTCCGAAACGAGAGCGGCTCCGTGTATTGGTTTTATTCAAGGCGGCTCAGAACCCGGCTCTGCCCGTCTGCCGGTCAGTATGCCGGCTCCAGGTATTCCGCCAGAATGAAGCCCTCCTTGCCCTGATAGGTGCAAAAGAGGAACCCGTTCTGTTCCTTCACTTCTGGATCCGCATACACCAGCGCGCCGAGGGGCACCTTGGCGAGGCGGGTGGACGACGACGACCGTTTTGCCCGAAGGGAAACGTAATCCTTGCAGTTGACGACCCGCATGTTCGGCCCCTCTACCCGCTGCATGGCCACGCTGTCAAAGCCAAAGATCTCCTCGATCGGAGAAATGCCGCTGCAGACCGGCATTTCGAGGATCAGCGCCGTAATATGAGCGTCGTTCTCCATCCAGCCTTCCGAATAGATGTAGTACAGGCATTCCACGCTGTACGCACTGCCGGCGTGCAAAGGATTGTCTGTGGAAGTGAAGTTGAGGATCAGCTTATCGTTCGTTCCCGTTTCATCACTCGCTTCCGTTACGAGCTCGGACGACCAGGTGCCTCCATAGGAAAAGGCGTAATTCCCGCTGTAACTGCAGCTGAGCGACATCGTGCCGTCTTCCCTGAGCGTCAGGATCGCATCCGCCTGCTGCATCTCCTGGTCAGTGACCTCCACCTGTTCAGAGCAGGTCCATTCGCCGGGAAGCATCGCCAGCAGCTTCGCATCTTCGGCAGACGCCGCCACTGCGCAGGCCTGGGCCGCAAGGAACAGGACCAGGAGTAATATCACGCTGCGTGCGCTTTTCAGGTTTTTGCTTTTCATAAATATTCCTCCTCCGTCAATATATCGTATTCAATGGGCTAAATGTTTCGGTCCGCGTTTCCTCCCATATTCTATCATACAAAGAACGTTCCGCGCAATCCTTTGCGTGTTTTTTACAAGTGGGCCGGTGCGAGGGGATGCCTTAAAGAAGCGGCATATCGATGCCCGGCTGATTTACGGCTGTTTCCAATCGTTGTCTGTTGACCGTCGAACAGCAGCGCATGTCTTGGCATCATAAACGCAAAAAACCGCCCAGCCGGATTTCCAACTGGGCAGTTTTGTAAGTAAACCGAATTACTTGATCTCGACGGTAGCGCTGACGGCAGCAAAAGGCTTCCGTATCCTTTCGGTTTATTCCTTGTAACACAAATAAGCAACAAAAAACCGTCCAGCGGATTTCTCCAACCGGACGGTTTTCGTAAACCGTATTACTTGATCTCGACGGTAGCGCCGACGGCAGCGAAAGCTTCCTTGATCTTCTCGGCTTCTTCCTTGGTCGCGCCTTCCTTGATGGTCTTGGGGCAGGACTCGACGAATTCCTTGGCTTCCTTCAGGCCCAGGCCGGAGACGTATTCACGGACAGCCTTGATGACCTTGATCTTTTCGGAGCCGGCATCCTTCAGGATGACGTCGAACTCGGTCTGCTCTTCAGCGGGAGCGGCAGCGGCGGCGGCGCCAGCGGCACCGGCAACGGCAACGGGAGCAGCGGCGGAAACGCCGAACTTCTCTTCGAGCGCCTTCACGAGATCGTTCAGTTCGATGACGGTCATCGACTCGATCGCGCTGATAAATTCTTCATGCGTCATGGAAATTTCCCTCCAATAAATTTTCGATCAAAAATGATAATGATAGGATTGATTATTCTTCCCCGGCCTGCTTCTTGCGCACTGCATCCAGCACGTAAACCAGCTTGGCGATGGAAGAATTCAGGCTGCCGACCAGGCGGGCCAGCAGCATCTCGCGGCTCGGCATAGCGGCCAGCGCCTTCACGGCGTTCACGTCCATGATTTCTTCGCCCATCAGGCCAATCTTCACGGACATATGGTCGTTCTTCGCCTTGTCGATAAAGTCACACAGCACCTTGGCGGGCGCAACGGCGTCCTTGGTGCCGAACGCATACGCGGTCGGGCCTTCCAGTACGTCGTCCCAGCCGTGAATGCCCATGTCGTCCAGCGCGCGGCGGACCAGCGTGTTCTTGAGCACGCAGTAATCCACGTTGGCTTCGCGGCACTGCTTGCGCAGACCGGTGACTTCTTCCACGGTCAGGCCGCTGTAATGCACCGCCACCACGCTCTGCGCGTTCTTGAACTTCTCGGTGATCTCGCTGACGACCTGCTTCTTGGCTTCCAGATTCTTACTCATTAGTTTCACCTCATCCCGGCTGAAATTTAAGGATCCCTGTGCGTCAGGCACAGGGATCCGAAACCGCGCGTGAGGCGCGTACATAATCTGACCTCTGATACCTCGGCGGGCATGTTTAAGCGCTTTCGCGCGCCTGCTGTCTACGGCACAGCTCCTTAGAGCCAGAGAGTATTGTAGCGCATAATCCCGGCTGTGTCAAGGGGAAATTTGGGGGATTGCGCAGCAAAAGAGAGTCAAGAGTGGAGTTAGGAGTGAGGAATGAGGAGTTTGACAGTCTGCTCTCTGTCCTCATCGTTTTTGCGTCGGGTCGGGTTTCGTGTGTGTGGTGCGGTGATCCAGGAGGAAGAACAGCAGATCGATCAGGCTCTTTTCATAGGGAATGAAGCGCCCGTCGTCGATCATGCGCAGGATCTCGTCCCTGTCCGCCCAGCGCACGGCCTGCACCTCCTCGTACTGCAGGCGCAGCGAACCGATATCCACCGGCTGTTTCAGCAGATAGAAATCGTCGAAGCCGTGCTCCCAGTGGACAGTCAGCGCGGGCCGGACACCGGCCAGATCCAGGGCGAGCCCCAGTTCCTCCCTCGTCTCGCGCTCCGCCGCCGTGCGGCTGCTGTCCCCCGCCACGGCGCTGCCGCCTACCGTGACGTCCCACATGTCCGACCAGCCTTCCTTGAAGGGCTGGCGCTGCTGGATCAGCATCCGCCCGTCGGCGTCGAATATGCACACGTGGATGACCAGCCGGTACAGCCCCTCGGGCACGGGCTCGCCGCGCACCATCGTCCGCCCGGTCTTCTCCCGCTCAGCGGTATACAGGTCATGCAGTTCCATCGGATGTCCTCCCCTGTTGATCAGTCTTTTCTTTTCAGGATCCAGATCAGGTTGCTCCTGAACCGGCCGGCGGAAGCGACATCGCTCAGATCCTCTTTATCGCCGTCATAACCACGGTAAATATCCAGAACCTCAAACCCGCACAGTTTAGCCAGCAGGAACATCTCCCACCGGTAGGTCTGGCGCATCAGCAGGGGCCGGACCCTTTCCCCGATGACCTCTCCCTGCCCGTCGTACTCCACGAACTTCCAGTTCCCGTACATCTGCTGGGTATACGGGTCATAGGTGATGGCGTTGTAGATCTTCTCCCGGTTCCCGGCGCTGTTCACATATTCCAGCCGGAAGGAATAATCCTCCGGCGTCGTCTGCATCTGCTGCGCCTGCAGGGGCGGCCAGGGGTCGAAGGTGTTCAGCGTCAGGATGCCGCCCGGGAGCAGCTGCTCCCGCAGATTCCGCAACGCGGCCTGCTGCAGCTCCGACGTGGGCAGGTGCATGAAGCCGCTGCGGGCGATGATCGCCAGGGAATACTGCCGGCCCGAACTGAACCCGATCATGTCCGCCGGGATGATGTTCAGCTTCAGCCCTTTCGCTGCCGCCTTGGCGGCGGCGACCCTGCACATCTCCTCAGAGATGTCCGTGCCGTCAACATCGATCCCATGCTCAGCCAGATAGAGCAGCACCGCGCCCGTGCCGCAGGCCACGTCCACGACGCCGCCCGCGCCGTACTTCCTGGCCAGGTCCAGGTAGAACTCCTGAAAATGCTCATGATGGTCCTCGTGCGCGTACATCACTTCCAGATACCGGTCGTAATTCTCCGCGACGTCTTTATAATCGTGCAGATCCATATGCCGCTCCTCCCCCGCTTCATTCCGCACGCAGCGTTTTTCCGGTTTTGATGGTCGCCGCGTAAGCGCTGTTGCACAGGCCCAGCACCGCGGACAGGGCGAACAGCGTCTCAATGCCCAGCGCCTGCCAGATCCAGCCGCCGAAGAGGGCCACCAGGATGGTGATCAGGTGGTTGACGGAGACTCCGGTCGAAATGGTGGCCCGGGTTTCGTTTTTGCTGTCGGACAGATCCTGGACGTAGACATTGGAGGCCAGGGACGCCAGCGAGATCACGGAATCCAGGATGTAATTCACGCAGCACACGATAAACGCCACGTTCATCGGGAAGATATAGTGCGCGAACCCGTAGAAGAAGCAGACGATCACCAGGATCAGCGTATCCGTGACCATCACGACCTTATAGCCGAACCGGTCGATGATCCGGCCCACCAGCGGCGCGGCGAAGAAGGTGCACACCGAAGACACCGCGAACAGGATGCTGATGGCCATGGCGTTCGCCCCGTAGAACAGCACCAGCACATAAGGGCCAAAGGTAAAGAAGATCTGCTTCCGCGCGCCGTAGAAGACCTCCAGCATATAGTACTTCGTATACTTCCTGTTGAAGTAGAAGCGCCGCCTGGTCTCGTCGGTTTCGCTGTTGCCCTTCAGCTTCAGCGTGGAGAGGAACCCCAGCGCAATGATCGCCGCGCTGCAGCCGAAGACCGTCCGGTAGAGCCCCGTGGTGGCGCTCAGCACCCCGAAAACAGCGATGATGATCAGATAGCCCGCCAGCGTCCCGATCTGGTGCACCGCGTTCTGCATCCCCAGCGCTGCGCCGCCGCGGCCCTCCCTGGCGTACTCCAGGGACAGGGTATTGCGCATGCCCAGCTGGATGTGGTCGCCCAGGGAATAGACGAAGATCGCGAAAATCACCATCACCCGTGTGGAAGGAACGAAGGTCTGCATGGTCATGCCGGCCAGCATGACCAAAGCGCCGATCCGGTAGATCCTCTCGGCGGAGAACGTGTACAGCACCGCCAGCACAAACACCAGCAGGAGCCCCGGCAGCTCACGGAAGAACTCCGATACGCCCTTGTCAAAGGAGCTCATGGACACCACTTCCGCCAGGTAATTGTCGATGACGCCCTTATACAGCCCGTAAGCCAGGCCGAAAGTCATCATGGACAGCAGGAAGACCCTGTAGCCCGATTCCTTCCTGAATACCCCGGACAGCTTTCCCATTCCCTTCACCCTTCCTTGCGGTCCCGGATCAGCATCCGCAGTCCCACAGGTATCTCTTCATAACGACGCAGCCGTTTTCCCGGAAGGCCACGCCTTCGGCCAGCAGCCGCTCCCGCTGCTCCGGAAAGTGCGGCGCCAGCCGGCCCATGTGATTGACCACCCTGTGGCAGGGATAGTCCCCGTAATACTCCGCCATGCTCAGCACCCTGCCCACCAGCCGGGAGTTCCGCTCCCTGCCGATCAGCCGCGCGATCTGCCCGTAGGTCGCCACGCTCCCTGCGGGGATCTCCCCCACCGCGGACAGGATCTCATAAATCAGCTTTTCATCCAGCGTTTTCCCGCTCATGCTTCAACCTCCGGGAGCCCGCAGACGGGCTGCGCTCCGCGTATAAATGACCAAACGCATTATACCAGCGGCAGCAGCAGAAATCAACGTATCATAACAGCAAATGTATCAATCGCTGAATCCATGAGCTGGACTCGGCTAAGGCTGCGGGAATCATCAGAACAGCGTGACCATTGACTGCCGCAGCAGCATAGATACAATGAGCATGGCAAACAAAAAGATAAAGGGAAGCAAATCAGAAGAAGACCACCACCAAGGCTGGCCTTCCCACAGTTTTTTCAAGTATTATTTTTCTTATGCAAATGGCACCTATCATCTTTCTGGGCGCTTGCCAGGAATCATGAAAGCGCCAAACAGTATTGAAACCATCAAGAGATATACGGTGCAGCGGCAGCCCCCGGGCATTCCGTACGCGGTACGCGAGGCGCTTGCGCCTGCGGTAAGTGCGAAATACAACCACCATGCACGCGACATCAATGATTAAAGCAATTATAATATTCGTTAAAGGCAGCTTTTACGCCACGAAGGTGGCGGCCCAGGGGCCGCCGCTATGTAGAACAGCCTAACGGTGGAATATTGTTGTAATGGATAATGTAAAAGTGTATACTGATAACGAACAGGAATCGGAACACGTTATCCAAATAAACTCTGACGATGTCCGAATAATAAACGACATCCAACAGGAGGCGATAAAACTTGAAGAATCAGGTCAAGGATTTGAATTTCAGCGAAAAGTATTGCAAGGCGTGTATGGAAAGGGATGTGCCAGCTTCGATTCTCGTAAAACAGATGCAAGCTTACGACGGGAAGGCTCCAGAGGAGCAGAGAGCTCTGAAGGATCAGTTCGCGGAGGAGATTCTGAAGAAGTATCCGAAGAAGCAGAGGCAAATGATAGGTTAAATGGTTGCTCTCATCCGATGCATCATATGCTGTCGAAATCTCCTATTATTGTGATGGTGGAGAAAACGTAATAAATCAAGCGCCAGAAACGTGGATTTACCAGATTGAAGAGCCATTCTGGATCGACACTCGTTGGGAATTCAGATAGTGTTGTTATTTCGAGCCTTTAAAGCCACGAAAAACGCTTATTTTATTTATTTAAATTTCGCTCTTTCGGGGCGTTTTTTGAACCTTTTTTTGAGCCTGATTTTGAACCTTTTAGGGCTTCCATAACGTACATTTTTCTGCCAAACCATGCCAAGCAAAAAGCCCCGAAACCTTTGTGGTTTCGGGGTTTTCGTGGCGCGCCCTGGGGGATTCGCCCTTGTCTGCGGACAAGGCGGGGCCGGCTCTGACAGCCCACTGGGCTGTCATTCACTACCGGTCCTCAGTTCGCTATTGTCGTCCATCGCGCTGCCGCACGATGGACTCTGTAGCTCACTGGGACTCCTCCAACCTTCATCGGCCACAGGCCGCGTCGGGATACGTCCCCGTTCGAATCCCCCAGGCCTGAAACAATAGAAAAGACACCCACTTGGGGT
>JBGUIY010000227.1:0-5726 GCA_045113475.1 Christensenellales bacterium
CTCGTCACCCGTTCCATCGGCAGCAAGCGTTATACCGCCCTCTGCGCCGAATTGCGCGTCAAATACGGGCTCGGCATGCGCGACGCCGTGAGACGGGAAAGCAAGGCGCTGCAGGCGGAGATCCCGCTTTTCCCGCTCCTGCCGGAGGAATTCCGGGCGAACAAGCCGCTGCTGCTCCACGCCTTCAAAGGGCGGTGGCAGAGCATGAACGCAATGGTCGCGGAGATGACGGTGGTCTACCAGCCCCAGCCCAGGACGAATCAGTACCTGAGCGGCACCCTGCTGAGGATTGAAACGCCCTGCGCCGCGCCATGCCTGCTGGCAATCTACGGCCAGCCCTACGGCGGCGTTTCGCTGAACAAATGGGAAGGCATGTCCCCGGTGGATACCGGGGACCGGGGCTTCCTGATGCTGGCAAAAACGGGCACCGAGGTTTCAGAGTACATCCTGGACGCCTTCGCCGCCTTCGGGCGCGACAAAGAGACCACCGCCATCGTCTGGACGGAGGCCAACCGCATTTTCGTTCTCCTGCCCATCCAGTTCTATTCCGGACACTGGACGCTGTTCAGATACATGCCCGAAGCTGCTGTCGAAGCCGCTCCCCTGCCCGCCCTTGAGGAACTGCCCAAACTCATCAAAAAGCTGGCATGAGCCCTGAAGGACCGCCGCGGATCCCTATACAAGGAGAGGTAAGCCGATGAAGCCCATGAAACTGACTGCCGTCCTGCTGATGCTCGCCGTCTGCGCTCTGATCCTGACCGCCTGCGGAGGCGGATCAGAGCAAAAGCCGGCCGTACCCGTAGTGAGCAGAACGCCCCGGCCCACCGCCGTACCCAGGCCCACAGCGGTGCCGAAGCCGGCTGCCCCGGTGGACAAAACCAAGTATACCAGCGGCGATTTCGAATACCTGAAGCTGAAGGACGGCACTATCCAGGTCTGCGGTTACCTGGGGAACGAGACAGCCGTGACGATTCCCGCCGAACTGGACGGGCTGAAAGTGACGCAGCTCGAAAAAGTGTTCTACAGCAGTAAAACCCTGCAGAGCGCGGTGATCCCGGAGGGCGTGACCTATATCGGGCACGGCACGTTCACGTGGTGCATCAAGCTGGCCCGCGTGGAGATCCCCGCCAGCGTAAAGACCATCGAGTCAAACGTCTTCGCTTACTGCCGTTCGCTGAAAAGCGTGAAGATCCCGGACGGAGTGACCGCCATCAAAGGCATGACCTTTTACGATTGCGAAGCCCTGCCGGAGATCGTCATCCCCGACAGCGTGACTGCCATCGGGAGCGGCGCCTTCGCCAGCTGCACCAAGCTGAAATCGGTCACGATCCCCGCCGGCGTGTCCGTGATCTATGACAATACGTTCAACAACTGCACGGCTCTGACCGAGATCAGCATCCCTGAGGGCGTGACCGCCATCGGGGCCAACGCCTTTGACAACTGCAAAATGCTTCCGGAGATCAGACTCCCGGAAAGCCTCCGCCAGATCGGGGATTCCGCTTTCGCCAACTGCTCCAGGCTGACGGCGATCCATGTTCCCTCCAAAGTCGAGCACATCGGCGACTACGCGTTTTCCCTGTCAAGCAGGCTGGAATCGGTCAACATCCCCGACGGTGTGAAGCACTTCGGTGACAATCCCTTCTACGGGGACAAGTCCCTGACGAAAATCGAACTCTCCCCCGATCATCCGCTCCTGGTCATGGAGGGCGGGATCCTCTACGGCAGGGAGGACAAGCGCCTGATCTGCTGCCCGGTCACCTGCTCCGACACCGTGTGCGCCGTCAGGCCGGACACCGAAACCATCGGCAGCTGGGCCTTCGGCGGGTGCGCGGAGCTCAAAGAGGTCACCATCCCGGACAGCGTGACCGCCATCGGCGACTGCGCCTTCAACAGCTGCGTGGAACTGGCGGAGATCGTCATGCCCGGCAGCGTGAAAAGCCTCGGCAAGTCGGCATTCAGCTGGTGTTCGGGCCTGACCCGGGCGGTACTGCCGGAGGACCTGACCGCCATCGGCGGCCTGACCTTCTTCCATTGCAGCAGTCTGCCGGAACTCATCATCCCGGACACCGTGACTTCCATCGGGGAAAGAGCCTTTTACTACTGCTCCGCGCTGGAGAATCTCAGGATCCCGGACAATGTGCAGGCCATCGGCCAAAACGCCTTCGGGAAGTGCGATAAACTGACGCTGACGGCCGGCGCCGGTACCTACGCGGAACAGTATTGCGCCGACAACCAGCTGAATTATCGAAATCCGTAACGCGGCAATCAGCGTTTCCAGTCATTCCCACATAACAGGATATTCATAAAGATCAACAGGGGCTGTTCTGCAGCCCCTGTTCCGTTTATTTTCCGATCTTCGAGCGGCATTGATCCCGCAGGGCGGACAGCGTCTGGATCACCCGGTGCTTGCTGACGCCCGCGCCCGTCTGCTGCCAGAGCTGCTCAAAATGGCGCTGAAACTCGTCGATCAGCATCAGCTGGTCAGAATACACCATCATCGGCTCATCTATATTCCAGGAGTGGATCATGATGTGCTTGTTGCTTTTGATATGCCAGCAGGAGTTGGCCGTGAAAAGCTGCTCGTCGTCCAGCAGCACCACCTGGAAATCCGGAATCGTTTCCAGATAACGGATATAGCCATCCAGGATACTCACGCAATCCTGAGCGTCCAGACAGCAGGTGCCCGCCGCCATGAAATACATGGACGGCATCCGGCAGCGGCCCGTTTCCGCAATTTCCCTCAGCTTGGTCAAAGACAGCACTTCGCGAAAGCGCGAATGGCTGAGCACCTCGTCCATCGCCGCCTTGAACCGGCAGAATTCATTGTAGCGCCATGCATACTGGTCTTCCGGATGATTGAACTCGCGCAGTACCCTGCCGTACTGTTCCACGGTCATAAACATGGGGTTCATGCCGCTCTTGATCACGTCCAGGCTGCCCGGTACCCCGTATTCCTCGAAGAACACTTCGATGATGTTTCTGGCAAAGCTGTCATTGTACGCAATCATCATGGGTCGGGCATAGTTTTTGCTGTTTTCAAAGCTGCGCTGCATCTCCTGCACCACGGAGGGATCCCTGACGACCGTACCCACCGCCGTCACATTCTGCTGCGTTTCGGTAATGATCAGCGCCACCCGACGCCCGATGATCATATTGCAGGCAATGGTGAACGTCTGCGGCGTTCCCTGAATGATTGACAGGGTCAGACGCCCCTGCACCAGCATATGCATATAGGCTCCGATCAGCCTGCTGGCCATTCTGGAATTGTTGGCGAACTGTACGACCATGGCGATATTCAGTTTCCTTGTTTCGGCGGCGGCGCTCAGTTCCTTTACGATCCCGCGTTCCACTGCGACTGACGAGGCTTCGCTGCTGAGGTAGATACTGATTTCAGAACCGGCCGGGATATCGGCCAGTTCATCATGCAGCAGACGTACGATCGTTTCTGTGCCGTTCACCGCGGATATAAGGCTGCCTGTTTCGGGCTGATTCTCGACAGCGTCATGGAAACTGTTCACCAGCATCGGGCGCGGCTGCTGATATTCGATATAGGCTGTTTTCGGGCACAGCCAGCGCGCGATATCTCCTTCAGACAGGGGATCGCCGATTTCTGCCGCAAGCCATGCCCGGTTTTCCGCGGTCAGCGGCCTTTTGAATATATACTGCCCGACAGCAGCCGCGTACTCGTCCGCTTTCCGCTGCCCGAAGCCGTTTTTCAGCCACCTGCTGACCAAGGATGGGTCCACATGCAGCCCGCGGGCCAGCTGCGCGTTCGATATATCCAGCTGCTTCATCAGCGTTTTCAGTTTTACCGAAAAGTCGTTATTCATAAGCCGTCCTCCTGTCTCCGCACCATAACTATACACGAGTTCGGACGATTTGAAAAGGTTTTCACGAAAAATTCATTGACAATTCAATGAATTTCGTGCTTAAATCATTGTTGCGGACCATGAAAGGTGATAATATGATACCGGATAAAATAAATGATTCACGAAGGGGGACATATACAGCATATATTTTGCCGTTTGTCCGGATACCGGAGCATATTCATTCCTGGCTTGCCGCAGCCGTTTCAAAAGGAGGCAACCGCATGAAGAAGCAACTGTTCACTGCCGCGCTGGTGCTCGCTGTCGTCGTGCTGGCAGCGGTATCCGCCTCAGCTCTGACGCCGGAGGAGGGCAGCAGAGCCCTGATGGAGGCGAAAACCCTCGACCGGCAGCTTGAGATCCTCCATTCGTTCGCCCTGGAGAATGCCGCGGCGCTCGAAGCCGGCGGATGGGAATATGATCTCGATGCCAGGCTGGCTCCGGGCCTGCCGGAGGGGATCCTGCCGTCGGACTGGGATCAGTTCCAGTATACGAACGCTGACGTATTCCCGCCCGAACTGCGCGGACACAGGATGATCGTCATTGACGCGACCAATGATAAAAGGCCGGTCCTCGCCGCCAATCTGATGGCCCGCTTTCCTGCCGGGATGATCGCGGAATCGGTCGAGTCGGCAGAATACGCACTCGTCATCCGGTACGTCATGACGCCTTCCAATTACAGTTATACGATCCAGGTCAAAAGCTATCATCGGGATTACGCTGCCTACGTCATCAATATGCGGACCGGAGAAGCAGTTTGCTTCTGGACCCACCGGAATACCGCTTATTCTTCCGGCAGGATCAGTGAGCTGAACGGTGATCTGTTTACCCCCGAGCAGCTCTGGTACCGTCTCAGGGCCCAGATCTGGGAAGAGATCAGATACGTGCAGGAGGACGGCATCGTCCTGCTGTTCGGCATCAGCGGAGACAACTGTTACCTGAAAGGCTATGAGGGCGAACCGGTGGAAATCGACGTGCCCGGAACCGTCGACGGTTATCCCGTCGTGGAGATCGCCGCCAAATGCTTCCGCGGCTGCCAGACGCTTAAGCATGTAACGCTTGCGGCGGGAATCATACAGATATCGGATGAAGCCTTTATGAGCTGTTATCAGCTTGAAAGCGTGACCCTGCCCGATACGCTGGTGCGCATCAGCAAATGGGGATTCCGCGAATGCAATTCGCTGAAATCCATCTCATTCCCGGAAGGGCTGGTTGAAATCGGGGAAGAAGCATTTCTGTGGGCATACAGCCTGCCTGACATTGAATTGCCAAGCTCCCTGGAAAAGATCGGCAAAGATGCTTTTTCCGACTGCTACAACCTGGCAAGCGCCGTCGTGAACAACGGCGTGACCTATCTTTCGAAATGGATGTTTTCAGGATCGGACAACCTGGCGTGCTGCTATATTCCCGAAAGCGTGAAGAGCGGCTACGATGCGCGGATCACCCGGAATGCCGTTATATACGCGCCTGCAGGCAGCGAAGCATTGCAGTGGTTTGCGGACAACGGTTATGAAACCGTCCCGTGCAGCCGTCCGGAGGATATGCCCGTGACCGAATATGTGCGGGAAAACGATATGGAATTCCTGCTTTTCCGGGGTGAAGCCGCGCTGGCGGCTTATACTGGCAGCGAAACGGAGGTGTCCGTTCCGGATAACGTTTCAGGCCAGCCCGTCACCCGCATCCGAAAGTATGCTTTCAACCGGGATAAAAACGTCCTGAGGATCAGAATCCCGCAAACCGTGAAGATCGTGAACAGATCTGCCTTCTATTTTGAGCACTGGAATCCGGTGGATATATATTTTTCAAATCCTGATACGGGCATCGAGGAAGGCGCCTTCGCAAGGAACCATGTGCGCAATC
>JBGUIY010000228.1:0-5634 GCA_045113475.1 Christensenellales bacterium
CTGCTCATGCAGGGAGCGGTGATCCTGCTGGGGCTGTGCCTTGCAGTATGCCTCTTCCGCGCTTTCCGCGGCCCGAAAACGGCAGACCGGGTGGTAGCCGTGAATATGGCGGGTACGGTAACGGTTCTGATCATCCTGTTCCTGGCTTTGCTGACGCGGGAAGGCTTTTTGCTGGACGTGGCCATGATCTACGCCCTGCTGAGTTTCTTGGCGGTGATGCTTCTGTGCCGGATCCTGATCGGCGTTCACCGCGAGCGGTACGGAAAGGGGGCCGGGCGGGATGGCTGAGACCCTGCGGCTGGCCCTGTTCGCCATGCTGATGGCGGGCGGGCTGATATTTGAAATTTCGGCGGTTTTCGGGGCCAACCGGTTCCGCTTTTCCCTGAACCGGATGCATCCGGCGGGCATGGGGGATACGCTGGGACTGCTGCTGATGGCCCTGGCGATGATCGTGTACACCGGGTTTGACTGGATCGCCCTGAAGATCCTGGCGGCCGTCGCGGTCTACTGGATCACGAGCCCGGTGTGTACACACCTGGTCGGCAAGCTTGTGCGCGAAACGGAAGAAGAGCAGCTGAAAACGGAGGCAAAGGAATGGAAATCCTGAACGTGATCCTGCTGGCGGTGATCGTGGCCTGCGCGGTGGCGGTCAGCCTGACCCGCGACCTGCTGAGCGCGGTGATCGTTTTCATGATCCAGGGGCTTGCCATGTCCGTGGTGTGGATCCTGCTGCAGGCGCCGGACCTGGCGATTACGGAGGCGGCGGTAGGCACCGGGATTTCCACGGTGCTGATGCTGTCGGCCCTGAAGAAGATCCAGTCTGTCCAAAGAAAGGAGGAAAGGCGGGATGCCGGCAAACAAAAAGAAGCATGATGCCTTTGCCCGCCTGGCTGACTGGCTGGAGAACGGAGCCCAGCCCCTGGACGAGGAAATCGGGGAGAGCCTGGCGGACGAGGCATACGAGGAAGAAAACGCCGCGGAGAAAACCATTCCTTCTGTTGAAGTGAAAAAGCAGACGCCGAAAAAGAAAAAAAGGCAGGAACGACACAGAAGAAAGCGCAGGGACACCCTGACAGTCGGCGCGTACGCCGACGCGTGGTGGTACCGCGTAACCGCATTCATCGTGTGCGTCAGCCTGATGGGGCTTTTGCTGTACGGCGTGGTCAGGATGCCCCTGTTCGGCAACGCGGACACGCTGGCGGACAGCGAGGTCGCATCCTTTTACGTCACCCATACCCTGGAGGAAACCGGCGCGGTGAACATCGTGACGGGCATCATCCTGGACTACCGCGGATTTGACACGCTGGGGGAATCCCACGTGCTGTTTGTCGCGGTCAGTTCCGTGCTGCTGCTCCTGAGCATCCGGGGAGAAAAGGACGAACAGGAACGGCTGCTCGAAAGTGACCGGGAACAGCGGACGGAACCGGACCACGACCTGGTGCTGCAGGGAGGCGCCAGGCTGCTGCTGCCCCTGGTTCTGATTTTCGGAATCTATATCATCCTCAACGGCCACCTGTCCCCGGGCGGCGGATTCTCCGGCGGTGCGGTGCTCGGGGCCGGACTGATCCTGTACCAGAATGCCTTCGGCTATGACCGGATCGGGAAGTTCTTCACCTACCGGACCTTCCGCGCGGTGTCGGTGTCCGCGCTGCTGTTCTACGCGCTGGCAAAGGGATACCATTTCCTGACAGGCGCCAACCACATCCCGGGCGGGATTCCGGAGGGAACCGCCGGGGCGATCCTCTCGGGCGGGCTGCTGCTTCCGCTGAATATCGCGGTGGGCTGCGTGGTGACCTGCACCATGTACGCGCTCTACACCATGTTCAGAAGGGGGGCTTTCTGATGCTGCGCCATGTCACTGAACTCGTGAACCAGCATCTGGACGAAGTGGCGGCCCTGATCCTTTTCGGCGTCGGTTTCACGATGCTTCTGCTGGACAAAAACCTGATCAAGAAGATTATCGGCTTTTCGATGATGGATTCCGGAATCTACCTGTTCCTGGCTTCCTACGGTTATATCGGCGGGCTGCGAAGCGCCCCGGTTTATACGAATGGCGTCACGGATCCGGCTGCCTACGTCAATCCGCTGCCGGCCGGACTGGTGCTGACAGGCATCGTGGTGAGCGTCAGCGTGACGGCCGTGATGCTGGGACTGACAGTACGGCTGTATCAGCGGTATCATACACTGGATATGGACGAGATCGCGGAACAGATCCGGAAGGAGGGGAAATGATCTTGGCCTGGTGGCAGAATCTCCCCCTCTTCCTGGTGCTGTGCCCGCTGATGTGCGGGGTGGCGTGCTCCGCACTGCGCGGAAAGGCGTCGCGGTGCGTGACGGCGGCCATGTGCGCAGCCGAGTCCGCCGGCATGGCGGTGCTGCTCTGGTATACGGCTTCCGGAAACGTCAGCTTTACCTACGCGATGGGGGAAATCGGCGCGCCGTTCGGCAACGAACTGCGGGCGGGACCCGCGGAGGCGCTGATGGGACTGGGATTCACCCTGGTGCTGACGCTGTCCGTGACCGGCGGAAACCGCAGCCTGACCGAGGACGTGGAGTCGAAGCGGATGAACCTTTTCGGGGCCATGATCGGCCTGCTGACCGCGGCGACGGCCGCCATCGTATTCACCAACGACCTTTTCACGGCTTACGTTTTCATTGAGATCACAACCCTTTCAGCCTGCGCGCTGATCGGCGTGACCAACCGGGGAAGGGCGCTGTTTTCCTCCGCCCGTTACATGGTGATGAACCTGCTGGGCAGCGGCCTGTTCCTGCTGGGTCTGTCTATGCTCTACGCGCTGACGGGGCAGCTGCTTTTTCCCCAGCTGGCGTCGGCAGTGGACGCCCTGATCGCGGAAAACAGATACAGCGTGCCGATGTACCTGTCCTTCCTTCTGATGGGCCTGGGGCTGTGCATCAAGAGCGCACTGTATCCCTTCCATACCTGGCTGCCGGACGCTTACAGCAACGCCACGGCGGTTTCCGGGGCGCTGCTGAGCTCGCTGGTATCCAAGCTGTATATTTTCCTGCTGATCAAGATCGCCCTGCGGGCGGCGGGGGAAGAGGCGTTTATCCACAGGATCGGAGACGTGCTTTTCCTTTATGCCGCGGTCGGTACGGTGCTGGGTTCAGTCCACGCGCTCTACCAGCGGAAGCTGTCCCGGGTGATCGCGTATTCCTCGGTCGCACAGATCGCCTGCGTCTACCTGGGGATCGCCCTGGGAAGCGGGGAAGGGATCGCCGCCGCGCTGTTCTATATCCTGGCCCACTCGGCGGCCAAGTCCATGCTGTTCGTGACGTCCCATAAGCTGCGGCGGGCCTGCGGCGGGGCGGACGGGCTGGAAGACCTGCGCGGCGCGGCCAGGAGAAGCCCGCTGGCCGGGCTGGCGTTCCTGGCGGGGGCGTGCTCCCTGGTCGGGATTCCAGGCCTGGGCGGGTTCGCGGCGAAAATGTACCTGGCGCAGGCGGCTATCGGCGGGGGCGGCTGGAGAATGCCGGCGCTGCTGGGCCTGCTGGCAGTGAGCACGACGCTGAACGCCGCCTATATGCTGAGGACTGCGCTGATCCTGTACAGCCGGGACAAGCCGGCCGGAGAGGCTGGAAAGCCGAAGGCGCGGGATGCCGCGTTCGCAGCTGCGACGGCGGTGATGATCGGCCTGAACCTCTTCCTGGGCTTTTGCGGGCGGCCGGTGATCGAACTGATTCACAGGGGACTGGCCCTGTTTTCCTGAATGAAGACGGAGGTGGACTGGATGAATATTCTGCTGATCCTGCCTGTACTGCTCCCGGTGGCGCTGGGACTGATATGGTACGGACTGAAGCTGACGGGAAAGCGGCTGAACCTGGCGACGTTCCTGACCGTGCTTTGCAGCGCCGGACTGGCCGCAGCCTGCGCCTTGGTACCCGACGCAGGGGAAATCACGCTGCGCTGGACGGATATGCTGACTTTTTCCATGCGGGTGGACGGCATCAGCCGCGTTTTCCTTCTCCTGGTGGCTGTAGTGTGGCCGTGTGTGGCGCTGTACGCCACGGAATACCTGGAACACGACGCGAAGCCGGGACGCTTCTTCCTTTTCTACACGATTACCCAGGGCATTCTGCACGCACTGGCGATGAGCGGGAACCTGGTGACCTTCTACATGTTCTATGAGGCTATGACCCTGCTGACTGTGCCGCTTGTGCTGCACAATATGGACCGGGAAGCGGTGGCGGCGGCAATCAAGTACCTGATCTACTCCGTGATCGGCGCGTCTGCGGCGCTGATCGGGATTTTCTTTGTGGGTTCAGTGGGCGGCAGCGGGGATTTTTCCGCCGGGCCGCTGACGGCGGAACAGATCGCCGGCAGGGAAGGACTGGCTATGGGCGTGTTCATGGTGATGCTGGTGGGCTTCGGCGTAAAGGCCGGCATGTTTCCCCTGCACGGCTGGCTGCCTACGGCCCATCCGGTCGCGCCGGCACCGGCCAGCGCTGTGCTGTCCGGCGTGATCACTAAAATGGGCGTGCTCGGCGCGGCGCGGGTCGTGTTCTCCGTCGCAGGTACACAGCGGCTGCGCGGCAGCTGGGTGCAGATGGCGCTGCTGGCCCTGACGCTGATGACGATCCTGATGGGGTCGCTGCTGGCGTTCAAGGAAAAGAAACTCAAAAAGCGGCTGGCCTATTCCTCCGTATCTCAGGTTTCCTACGTGCTGTTCGGCCTCTACACGATGACGCCGCTCGGGTTTACCGGGGCGATGCTTCACGTGATCTTCCACTCCCTGATGAAAAACACGCTGTTCATGGGTGCCGGCAGCATTATCCATAAAACCGGAAAAACCATGGTGCCTGAACTGGACGGACTGGGGCGGAGGATGCCATGGACCTATGCCTTCTTTACCGTAGCCTCCCTCGGCCTTGTAGGCATTCCGCCTACCGGCGGGTTTGTCAGCAAATGGAACCTGGCGCAGGGCGCGCTGGCGCTGGACAACGCCGTGCGCTGGATCGGCCCGACGGCGCTTCTGATTTCCGCGATCCTGACGGCAGCCTACCTGTTCACTATCGTGATCCGCGGATGCTTCCCCGGAGAAGACTGGGTGCCGGAACCCTCCTGTGAAGCGGGATGGAGGATGCTGGTGCCGATGGGGATCCTGGCCGCGCTGATTCTCCTGGCCGGCGTGTTCTCCGGCGGACTGGTGTCGTATCTTGAGACGATTGCGGGACAGATGATGTGAGGAAACGGAAATGATGGTGTTTATCTGCGCGTGGGTGCCCGTGGTTCTCGGCTGCGTGCCCCTGGCAGTCCGGTTCCGCAGCATAAAGGCACGGTCCCTCTGGGCGCTGTTTTCCGTGACTGCCACATCCCTGCTGCTGGGAGCCCTGGCACTGTGGGGAAGCATGGAGGAGACTGCGGAAGTTTTCCGGCTGTCGGAAAGCTTCCGCTTCGTCCTGCGACTGGACGGAACGGGGAAGGTTTACCTGGGAGTCGCCGCGGTGCTGTGGCCCCTGGCCATGCTCTATGCCGGAGAATACATGGACCATGAAAAACGGGAGGGGCACTTCTTCACCTGGTATACCGCTGCGTACACGCCGGCGATCCTGCTGGGAACGGCGAACAACCTCTTTACGCTCTACATGGCATATGAATGGCTGACGCTGTGTACG
>JBGUIY010000229.1:0-4056 GCA_045113475.1 Christensenellales bacterium
CGTGCCGGACCAGGTGGTGAACCAGTTCCTGGACGCGCTTGCGGATGAAGCCGCGTGGAAGAACGAGGCGGGCAAATATACCCTGTCCGTTGATTCCAGCGGGAATTATGTGTATGAAAAACCGTATTCCGAGCTCATTACCGGGAGCTCGACGGATGTATATACGATCGAGAACGAGGACGGCTGGGTAGAGGAAATCGTGGACAATACCCGGTTCGATCCTTTTACCTGGGTCATGTCGGGCGAGGGCGGAGGTGCCTTCGCCTATATGACTGTATATGAGCTTCAGGAGGACGGGAACAGCGGCACGGTGGAAACGGTCTCCCGCCTGAACGAGAATATCTCCGGCTGGTCCTACGATGCTTTTGATACGCACAGCGGGAGCTACCGCTTTATCGATCTGCAGCTCAGTCCGGACGAGGAGGGGCAGATCGCTTCCCCTTACCGGTGGATCCTCTGCCTGGGCGAGATCGGGGCAAATGCCGCGCGCATCGAGGAGATCGGCCTGGAGACGGCGGAACTGAGCCTGCCGCTGAACGGCCTCAGCCTGGCCGAACCGGCGGAGACGCTGATCCGGCGGGCGGAAAGCCTGGGCAGGCTGGAGACGCTGCTGACGCTTGAGGACGGAAAGGTCACCTATACAGAATACGGCCAGGGGAAGTGAGTGCTTCAATGATCAGCCTGAACAACGACTGGGAATTTGTCACGGAGTGGTCGGACGCGTTCGCGGAGGGCAAGGGCGCCGGTGAAGCGGTACGCCTGCCGCATACGGTCCGGGAAGTCCCGCAGCACTATGCCGATGACATCAGTTATCAGATGGTTTCCGGCTACCGGCGCCGGCTGATTCTGCCCCAGGAGGCGCAGGACAGCCGCGTGTTCGTCCGCTTTGACGGTGCGGCGCATATCGCCACCGTTTTTTTGAATGGCCGTGAGCTGCTGACGCATTCCTGCGGCTATACGGCTTTTTCCGTTGAACTGACCGGCCTGGTACAGCCCGGCGAGGAAGCCTGGCTGGCGGTGCGGCTGGACTCCACCGAGAATCCGGCGGTGCCTCCCTTCGGTTTTGTGATCGATTATCTGACATACGGCGGCCTCTATCGGCCCTGCTGGCTGGATATCCGCCCGCAGACGCTGATCGAGGATGTTTTTGTTTCTGCGCCGACGGCGCATACCGCGGCGGTGGCGCTGACCCTGTCCGGGGAGGACGCGGAAAACGGTACCGCCGTGACCCGCATCCGCCTTGTGGACGCGGAGGGACGCTGCGTCCTGGAGGCCAGCGGCCAGCAGACCGAATATACGGCGACGCTTCCGAACGCGGAGCCCTGGACGCTGGAAAACCCGTACCTGTACACCCTGGAAGCGTCCCTGCTGGACGAAGCGGGCGCGGAGACGGACCGGAAGACGGTCCATTTCGGCTTCCGTACGGCGGAGTTCCGGGCCGACGGCTTTTACATGAACGGGAAGAAGACCTTCCTGCGGGGACTCAACCGCCACCAGTGCTATCCCTATATCGGCTATGCCGCGCCGGACAGCCTACAGGCGGAGGACGCGCGGATCATGAAAGAGGAACTGGGCCTGACAGCTGTCCGCACCTCGCACTATCCGCAGAGCCAGGCCTTTATCGACGCCTGTGACCGACTCGGCCTGCTGGTGTTCACCGAGATCCCCGGCTGGCAGCATATCGGGGACACGAACTGGAAGGCCCAGGCCGTCGAAAACGTGCGCGAGATGGTGCATCAGTACCGCAACCATCCCAGCGTCGTCCTGTGGGGCGTCCGCATCAATGAAAGCCAGGATGACGACGAGTTCTACCGGGAAACCAACGCCGTGGCGCACGTGCTCGACAAGAGCCGCCCCACCAGCGGCGTGCGCAATCTGGAAAAGAGCAGCCTGCTGGAGGACGTGTACGCCTACAACGATTTCTCCTATGCCGGCCAGGGTGCGGGCGTGCGGCCCAAGGAAAGGGTGACGCCGGACACGACGAAGCCCTTCCTGGTATCCGAGCATAACGGGCACATGTTCCCCACCAAGTCCTTTGATCCCTGGGAGCGCCGCCAGGCCCAGGCCCTGAGGCATGCCCGCGTCCAGAACGACGCGGCGGCCAGCGGCGTGCACGCGGGCTGCTTCGGCTGGTGCATGTTCGATTATCCCACCCACCGGGACTTCGGCTCCGGCGACCGGGTATGCTACCACGGCGTCATGGACGCCTTCAGGAACCCGAAGCTGGCGGCGGCCATGTACGCCAGCCAGCAGGATGATACGCCCGTGCTGGAGATCGGCTCCACCATGGATATCGGCGATTACCCGGGCGGCAATATCGGCGACGTGTGGATCTTCACCAACGCGGACGAGGTAAAGCTGTACAAAAACGGCGAGTATGTGGCCTCTTTCAGCGGTTCGCCCTATACGGCGCTCCCGCACGGGCCCGTGCTGGTGGACGATGTGATCGGCGACCTGATCCGTCAGGAAGGGTATCCGGAGAAAGAGGCCGACCTGATCCGCCAGTGCCTGATGGCGGCAAGGAAGTATGGCCCCGATCACCTGCCGCCGGCGGATAAGCTGCGCTACGGCCTGCTGGTATCGCGCTACGACTTCCGGGAAGAGGACGCGCGGCGGCTGTACGGCAAGTACGTCAGCAACTGGGGCAGTGCCGCGACCAACTGGCGCTTCGACGCCGTGAAGGACGGCCAGGTGGTGCTGAGCCGGACGGTCGGCCCCAGCGCCAGTCTGCATCTGGAGGCAAGAGCGTCCTCCGCGGAACTGACCGAGGGCGATACCTACGATATGGCGCTGGTGCGCCTGCGCGTCGTGGACGAATTCGGCCAGGTCGCCTCCTACGCGCAGCTGCCGCTGCATTTGCACGTATCCGGCGACGCGGAACTGGTGGGCCCCACGGTGGTGACCGCCGAGGGCGGCATGACCGGCTGCTATGTCCGTACTGTCGGCCGGGCCGGCGAAGCAGTGCTGACGGTGATCGGCGAGCGCATGGCTCCCGCCGAAATCAGATTCACGATCAGAAAGAATGACGATAACGATCAGAAACATGAGGAGGAAGCGGATCATGGAACGGAAGAACGCATGGCTGACCTACAGTGAGAAACAGGCGGAAGCGCTGGAAGCCCTCTCTGCATCCTACAAGGCCTTCCTGGACCACGGCAAGACGGAGCGGGAGTGCGTCCGCGAAGCGGTCGCCATGGCGAAGGAAGCCGGCTATGTGAGCCTGCGCGAAGCGATCCGCGCGGGAAAGACGCTGAAGCCGGGCGATAAGCTTTACGATACCCAGATGCAGAAGGCGCTGCTCCTCTTCCACATCGGCGGGAAGCCGCTGGAGGAGGGCCTGAATATCGTCGGCGCGCATATCGACAGCCCGCGCATCGACGTCAAGCAGAACCCGCTGTACGAAAACGGCGAGCTCGCCTATGCCGATACGCATTATTACGGCGGCATCAAGAAATACCAGTGGGTCGCGCGGCAGCTGGCCATCCACGGCGTCGTGGCAAAGAAGGACGGCACGGTGCTGGACGTGGTGATCGGCGAGGATGAAAGCGATCCCGTCGTGGGCATTTCCGACCTGCTCATCCACCTGAGCCAGGAGCAGATGGTCAAGAAAGCCAGCGAGGTCATCACCGGCGAGGGCCTGGACGTGATCCTGGCGGGCCAGCCCCTGAAGGATGAGGAGAAGGACGCCGTCAAGGCCGGCCTGATCAGGATACTGAAGGACAAGTACAGCATCGAGGAAGAGGATTTCCTGAGCGCCGAGCTGGAAGTGGTCCCCGCCGAAAAGGCGCGCGATTTCGGCCTCGACCGCAGCATGATCCTGGGCTACGGCCATGACGACCGTGTATGCGCCTATGCGGAGATCCAGGCTATGCTCTCCCTGCCTGAGGTGCCGGAGTATACCGCCTGCTGCATCCTGACCGACAAGGAAGAGATCGGCTCTGTCGGCGCAACCGGCATGCAGGCGAAGTTCTTTGAGAACGCGATCTGCGAGATCCTGGCGCTGTGCGGCGCGAAGGGCGATCTGAGCCTGCGCCGCGCGCTGGCCGGCAGCCGTAT
>JBGUIY010000230.1:0-20663 GCA_045113475.1 Christensenellales bacterium
TGAAAAGCGGCGGGGAATCAGGGTGCTTTTCCTGCTGTATCTGTTTGAGCGGTACGTCGATGCTTTGCAGCAGGGAGATGCGCTGCACATCCAGCAGCTGGTAGTCCGTATAGAAGCGGTAATTATTCAGGGGGTCCCGCTCAGGGCGGATCAGCCCCATTTTTTCGAAATGCCGCAGCCGGTCCACGCTGATCCCGCAGCGGTCGGCAAAATCCCGGATCGTATAACGTGTCAAGGCTGCATCCCTCCTAACCCTGGTAAACATTGGTATTATACCATAGTTAAACAAAACTAATCAAGCAAAACCATCAGTAAACCGGCCGGTTCCATGGAATTCGGCCGGTTTCTGCTGTAAAAAACGCAATATAATCATGCAATTTTCTGCTTCATCCTGATGATTTGGCGGTTGACCTTCGCATAAGCCCGGACTTTATAATCAGGCAAAGTCCCGATGACTTTCCGAGCCGCCGCGACCCTCCGGGCCGCGTCAGCCATCAGGTGAAGGGAGCAATCGCTTCGCCCGCCATTTGCAAAGGAAAAGCCTGAGGATTCATAAAAAGGAGGAGTGCGTTATGCCCCAAAGCACCGAAAAGGGCTTCATGACCAAGGAAGTCACCCGCCGCCAGTTCATGAAACTGTCCGGCAAGTGTCTTGCAGGTCTGGCTCTGTCGACCACAATGCTCAATGTATTGGGCACCACGCAGGCCGAAGTGGATTCAGGCGCAGTAACAACCTTTGCTCTGGCGCAGGGCCTGCTGGTGGTCAACACTGACAAGTGCACCGGCTGCCGCCGCTGCGAGCTCAACTGCACCCTGGTCAACGACGGCTGCGTATCCAGCTACATGTCGCGCGTCAAGGTAACCAGAAATCTGTTTGCCAGCCGCAACGACCAGGGACTGTACACGGATGACAAGTGGACCTACTATCCCGACACCTGCAGACAGTGCGCGGATCCGGCCTGCGCGAAGGCCTGCCCCATGAAGGCGATCTACGCGGATGAAAACGGCATCAAGCGGGTAGACACTGAAAAGTGCGTGGGCTGCGGAATGTGCACCCAGGCATGCCCCTGGCATATGCCCACCGTCAATCCCATCACTCACAAATCCAGCAAGTGCATTCAGTGCGGTGCCTGTGTAGCGGGCTGCCCTTCCGGTGCGCTTTCGATCGTTCCCTGGGAAGAGGTCATGGCTGCCTCCCAGGCGCTGTAAGGAAAGGAAGGTAAACTATGTCCGCTAAAAATGGTGTGAACGGCTGGGCCGGTACGATCCTGCGCGTCAACCTGACGACCGGGACTTTCACGTTTGAAGACACCCTGCCCAAGTACAAGGATTATATCGGCGGTCTGGGCATCGGCTACAAGGTGATGTGGGACGAGGTCCCCATGGATACCGATCCTCACAGCCCCGAAGCGAAGGTCATCATCGGCGTCGGCCCGCTGACTGCCTCCGGCGTACCCTGCGCGGGACGTACCAACATTACGCTTCTGTCCTCCTGGAGCCGCGGCTATTCCGTGCTGGACGCCCATATGGGCGGCCACCTGGCGCAGAACCTGAAGTTCGCCGGCTACGACGCGGTCATTCTGGAAGGCCGGAGCGAGAAGCCCGTATACCTGAAGATCGAAGACGAGAAGGTATCGCTGGAGGACGCCTCCCACGTCTGGGGGACCGGCACCTTCAACAGCAACAAAGTCATTGCGCACGAATGCGGCCCCGAATTTGACGTGGCCACCATCGGCCCGGCCGGTGAAAACCTGGTCAACATGTCCGTGCTGGTCAACGCCGTGGGCAACTGCGCCGGCGCCGGCGTCGGCGCAGCGTTTGGCGCGAAAAAGCTGAAGGGCATCGCCGTGCGCGGCACCGGCGCGGTGAAGATCGCCGATCCCGTAAAGCATAAGGAACTGTGCGACTACATGCTCCGCGAACTGGTCGGCGCCAACAACAACCACAACGTTCCCAAGAATCCCCAGTCCTGGGCGGAATACTCCTCCAGCTCCAAGAACCGCTGGCAGGGCGCGCCCGGCGTCGTGTGGGGCAACGCGCCTCACGGGCCCATCGACACCGGCGAGCAGCCGGTGGGCGATATCAACAAGATCTCCTACCGCACCAGCAAGTTCATGTACGATCAGGGCGCGATGTCCAGCAAGTATGTGGTCAAAATGGGCGGCTGTTCTTCCTGCCCCATCCGCTGCTACTCCCAGTACGACTGCGACGTGCTTGCGGAATATGACCTTCCCACCAAAGTGTCCAACACCTGCTCTCCCACCGGCACCACGCCCAAGCTGTTCTACGCCGAAGGCACCAAGAAGGACTTCCGGGAGGAAGGCGACAGCCTGATGATCCTGCGCTTCCACGGCTCCTACGTGCTGGACGACCTCGGCCTGTGGGAAAACTACCTCAACATGCCGCACGAATTCAACTTCTGCTATACCCATGGCATCCTCAAAAAGGTGCTGCCGCAGGAGGAATATGATTCCATTCCCTGGCAGATGATGCGCGACTGCGATCCGCGCTGGATGGATGAGATCCTCGGACGCATCGCCCGCAAGGAAGGCGAAATCAGCCGTCTGGGCGAAGGCACCTATCAGCTGCTGAAGGCGTGGGGTCTGGACGACGCATCCCATAACGAATGGGGCATCGATTATTACAACATGATCGATGCGGACATGAACTGGAACATCACGCACGGCGGCTTCCCCAAGCACCACTGCTTCGACGAGAGCTGGCAGAGCGGCCTGATGTACAACGTCATCTTCAACCGCGACTGCACTGACCACGTTTTGAGCAACGTGCTGCGCTCCGGTTCTCCTTATGAAGCGGTCATCAAGCCCGTGCTGGAAAACTGGTTCGGGGAAGGCTGCTGCGACGCGCCGAAGGCGTATACGCCGGTCAACGCGAACAAGGTCAAGCTGGGCAAATGGGCGCTGCTGGAAAAACAGTGGCATGACAGCGCCACACTGTGCGACTGGATGTATCCGATGACGCTTTCTCCGTCCAAGGCCCGGAGCTATGCCGGCGACATCGAGCTGGACGCCAAGTATATGACGGCCGTTACCGGCGAAGAGTGGACCATGGAACGCATCCTGTTCGACATGGAGCGCGTCACGCATATGCTGCGCGGCATGACGGCCATGTCCTTCAAGATCCACGAAGGCGTCACCAACATGCGCACCAGCCACGACAAGCTGAACGACTGGATCTTCGACAAGGATCCCGACGTGAAGGCCTTTGAGAAGGGCACCGACAAGATGGAGCGCGAAGACTGGGAGAAGGCCCTGACCATGTTCTACGAGGCCATGGGCTGGAACCCCGAGACGGGCATTCCCACGCGCGCCACGCTGGAAAAGTTTGATCTGGCCGACATGGCGGACAAGCTGGAGGAAATGGGCCTTATCTGATCCATGCGCATATGGAGGAAAAAATGCCGCTGTTTGGAAGAAGGAAACCCGGCTTCGGCCGGGAATACCTGACAGAGGACCCGCAGGAGGGGCAGGTGCAGGAGCCTGCCCCTGCCTGTGTAGGGGATATCCTGGCGGGCTTTATCCGCCAGAATTCCGGCTGCGGGGTGCTGGTAGGCGTGAAAGAGCTGCTGGCGCAGGATGAGGCAATGCCCCGGTACATGCGGGAAATGGCCGGATCCCCGGCCTGCGGGGATATCGCGACGATCGAAGGCATTCAGGACACCTATTATTATTCCGTGAATGAAATGTCCGATTTCTTTGCGATGATCACCATGCTGACCCGGGAGGGCAATTATCCGAGGATGATTGCCGAAATGGTGCGCTACAACTGCCGCGTTTATCCCGCTTCCACGCCGGAGCACTACTTCGGGCAGTCGCCTTACCGGCTGACGCCGGAGCAGATCAGGCAGAATGTCGACATGCTGAAGAAGCTGCCGGAGTATAAGGATATCCGTTCGATCCGGGCCGGCAACGGGACGCCCTATCTGTATTCCAGCGATTACTTTACCCCGGAATACGCGCAGGCTCTGGCGGACAATACGGAGGAAATATAAACCATGAAACTGTTTTCCAGAAACAAACCCGCAGAGGAAAAGCCTGAGCTGATCGATTATCTGGAGAGCCTGCCCGAGGTCGATGTGCCGTTTCAGCCGTTTCCGGAAGATGAGCCGGTGGTCGTTCCGCAGAAAACCGAAGCGCAGGCGCTGGCGGAGGAGCTCCGACAGCGTTCGAAGGACGCCCAGCTTACCGCGGAAACGGCGCTCCGGGCCGCCCATGAAAACTGGGAAGAATTGCTTTCCGGATTGCAGGGCGAAGCGGACATCGTCTTCATCAAAGGCGAAAAGGACCGCTACTTCTATTCGAACCGTTACATGACGGACAATTACGCGAAAATCGCCATGCTGGTGGAGGAGAAAAACTGGCCGCACACGATCGCCGAAATGGTTCGCTTCAACTGCAAAACTTATCCGGCTTCCACCGCTTATACCTACTTCATGGAGCATCCCTATTATCTGACGCGGCCCCAGCTGGAGCGCGCCCTGGCGCAGGTGTTCCGTGATCCCCAGTACGCCGATATCGCCATGGTCAACGCGGCGAACGGCGAGCCATATCTGTACTCCCGGCTTTTCTTCACCGACCGCTACGGAAAAGCCCTCGCGGATTATCAGGCGGACGAGACAATGTAAATTTGTCAATTTTTACAAAAAAATGACGGAAATATTAAATCTTTTCTTGACATTGAAATGTTTCTGACATAGAATAGAGCCGTATAACCAGCGAAAATCGCGGGATATACGGCTCGTTTTTTTGCGACGGAAGGAGGGAGGGGCATGCAAACTGCCCTGATACAACGGATCAGACTGGCGCTTGCCGCGCTGCTGGTCCTCTGCCTGATGTCAGCGCTGCCCGCGCTGGCCGTTGAAACGCCTGTCATGGCGCAAATCAGCATCTCGCCGGAGGAGCTGTCGGTTCCCGGCCCGGTGGATGTTTCGATCGGCGTGACCAATATTTCCGGCGCAGACCTGACGCGGCCGGTGACTTTGTATGACCCGAACGGGAAGATCGTTTCCGGCTTCGGCCAGAACGGCAGCGCCACGCTGAAGGCGGACGCGCAGATGTCCGTCAGCCTGCAGGGAACGGTGACCCAGGAAATGCTCGACCAGGGCAGCATGACCTATACCCTCCGCTGGCAGGACGAATCCGGCCAGGAGCTGGCCGTGCCGGTGACGGCGCAGGTCCGCTTCAGCGGGGAGCGCGCCGGCCTGCGCATCGTGCGCACCATCACGCCCGAGGTCGTCCGCAGCGGCCAGAGCGTCAAGGTCACCTATGAGCTGACCAATACCGGCGCTGTTTCCATCAGCAATATCCAGGTGCGCGAAAAGCTCAGCCGTACCCCCAAGACCCTCAAGAACCTGGCCATCGGCGCGACCACGACCGTGGATTTCACCGCGAAAATGGGCAATGCCGACCTGACCAGCGGCGCGGAGATCACCTTCCGGCCCGCCGGCAGCGGCGTGTCCGAGACGGCCGTGATCGAGGATCAGATCATCCCCATGGCCGTCAAGGGCCTGAGCGTGGAGCTGAGCCTGGACCGCACCTCCGTGGATATCGGCGAGACCGTCCGCCTGATCATGACCGCCCGCAACGAGGGCAATATCACCTACAGCAACGTTTCCGCGGTGGATAAGAAACTCGGCACCGTGTTCGAGAACGTCACCATTCCCGCCCACGAGACCGTGACCGAGGAAAAGGAGCTCACCATCTCGGAGCCCTCCAGCTTCCAGCTCAAGCTGACGCTGGCGGACAATACCGGCGCCACCAACACCCTGGACACCAATTCCGTGTCCGTCAGCGCCTACGACCCGGAAAAGGAACTGCTGCTGACCCTGCTGCTGACCTCCGACAAGGAGAGCATCGTCGCTGAAAAAGAAGACGTGTCCATGACCCTGGTTGTGACCAATACCAGCAACGTGGACTGCAAGAACATCGAGATCACCCAGAACGCCGTGCCGATCTACACGATCCCGGCGCTGGCTGCCGGGCAGAGCATGACGGTCAAGCGCGACTTCACCGTCTCCCAGGCGGGTTCCTTCCGCTTCACGGCGACCACCAAGGATACTATCGGCAATACGGTGCGCTTCGAGTCCAACACCCTGAGCCTGCCCTATACCCGCGTCACCGCCGCCCCGACCTCCACGCCCGCGCCTACCGCGCCTCCGCTGGAGACCCTGCCCCCGGTGCGGTATACGGACGCCGGCCCCATCCTGCGCACGATGATCCGCGTGCTGTATTACGCGGCCATCGTACTGGGCGCCCTGGCGGCCGTCACGCTGCTGCTGTTCATTGTCAGCTCCATCGTGCGCGCCCGCAAACGCCACCAGTCCGAAAACGCCTACGACCATCTGGATCTGGCGGAACGGCGCGATTACGCGCAACCCGCGGAGGGCGGCGAGGACCAGCCCGCGCCGAAGCCGGCGGACAAGTCTGAAAAGCCTGAGACGGCGGAAGAACCCGCCGAGCAGGACGCGATGCAGACCGAAGGCGGCGGCTTCCGGATGACCCGCGACCGCCAGACCGAGGACTTCCCCTCCTGGCGCGAGCCGGCCGCCAAGCCCGAAGAAACCGCGCCTGCCGAAGCCGAAAAGGCTCCCGAGGCGGAAAAGGCCCCGGAAACCGCGCCGGAAACGCCTGTTCAGGCGGACGCCGGCGCTGAAGCCGGCAGCGAAGGCGGCCACAGCCGCGCTTCCCTCCCGGACCGGCGCAGAAGGTCCCGCAGATAACGGAGAAACCAAAAAATCCAATATTTTGAAATGAGGTTTACGACATGAAGAAAATGATCGCTCTTGTGCTTTGCGCTTTCCTGGTTCTCCCGTCCCTGTCCGCCCTGGCGGCCACGCGGGACTTCGGCATGATCAGGATCACTGAGGTCATGGCCTCCAACGGGGAAACCCTGGACGACAGCTACGGCAAATCCTGCGACTGGATCGAACTCAAGAACATGTCCGACGACGATATCGACATGAGCGGGCTCAACCTCTCCGACGGCAAAAAGAACCTGGCCAAATTCACCTTCCCCGAGGGCGTCGTGCTGCCCAAGGGCGGATACATGATTATCTTCTGCTCCGATTACGAGAAGGTCGAGACCCTGGCGGACGGCACCACAGAGATCCACGTTCCCTTCAAGCTCAGCTCCGAAGGCGAAAAGGTGGTCATCTCCTATCAGGACGTGATCCTGGACATCGTTCGTTTCGACCGGCAGACCAAGGACGTTTCCTACGCTCTGAAGGACGACGGCACCTGGGCCTACTGCGAGACGCCTACCCCCGGCGCTGAAAACAAATTCGAATAACCGGCAGTATGTCCATGCTTCTCGATACGGAAGGCGCGCGTTCGCTCGCCTTCCGTTTGCAACAGAATATCCGTCAGGTCATCGTGGGCAAGGATCAGGCCATCGAGCTGATGCTGATCGCCCTGATCTGCAAGGGCCACATCCTGCTGGAGGACGTGCCCGGCGTGGGAAAGACCACTCTGGCCGGGGCGCTGGCGCGCTCGGTGTCCTGCAGCTTCAGCCGCATCCAGTTCACGCCGGACGTCACCCCCTCGGACGTGATGGGCTATACCATCATGAACATGAATTCCGGGAAGATGGAGTTCAAGCCCGGCGCGGTCATGAGCCAGATCGTCCTGGCGGACGAGATCAACCGTACCTCGCCCAAGACCCAGTCCTCCCTGCTGGAGGCCATGGAAGAGCGCCAGGTCACGGTAGACGGCACCACCCACCAGCTGCCCCAGCCCTTCATGGTCATGGCCACCCAGAACCCGGTGGAATTCGCCGGCACCTATCCGCTGCCCGAGGCCCAGCTGGACCGCTTCCTGCTGTGCGTCAGCCTGGGCTATCCCACGGTGGCGGAGGAAGTGGATATCCTGGAACGCTATACTTCCGCGGGCCAGTCCCCCCTGAGCCAGCTGCAGCCGGTCTGCGCGGCGCAGGAGATACTGCGCCTGCAGAGCCTGCTCCCGCAGGTCTATTCGAGTCCGGAACTCCGGCAGTATATCGCGGAGATCGCCGCTGCCACGCGGCAGCATCCGCTGCTGAGCCTGGGGGTTTCGCCCCGCGGCTCCATCGCGCTGTTAAAGGCGGCGCAGGCCTACGCGCTGCTGAGCGGGCGCGATTACGTGCTGCCGGACGATGTGCGGCAGCTGATCAAACCGGTGCTCAGCCACCGCATCCAGCTGACGCCGGAAGCGCGCATGAAGGCCGTGAGCCCCGAAAGCCTGCTGGACGAGCTCACCGCTGCTGTTCCGGTGCCCATCAAGAGGCGTGTATGACCCTGGCCGGCCTCATGCTGGGGACCGGCGCGCTGACCCTGCTGATCCTGGGCCTGGCGCTGGGCCTTGAATTATACTGCTTTGCCGCCGCCATTGTGCTGGTGGCGCTGCTTTATTGTGCCGTCAGCGTGCTGCTGGCGCGCCGCAGGCTGTCCGTGTCCCTGACCGTGGACAAGGAGGAGATCCTGCGGGGGGACAGCGTGTCTTATTCCCTACTGGCCGCGCACAAGCCCTTTCTGCCTGTCGGGCCGCTGCGGGTGATCTGCGACTGCGCCGCGTCGCAGGAGACACACCTGATCCTGCCGCGGACGCTCCAGGGCACCCGTGAGACGTGGAAGGGCCAGGCCCTGCACGTCGGCGCGTACCCCATCGGGGTCCGAGAGGCAGTGCTGACCGATTGCTTCGGGATCCTGAAAACACGCTGCAAAGCCGCCGATGCCGGACGCCTGCTGGTGCTGCCGCGGCCTTTTTTGATTGCGAAGCTGACCTTCGCCCAGAGCGAGGACGCCCAGACCGCGCTGAAGCGCGCCACGGAAGATACCACCATGCCGGACGATATCCGCGCCTGGCAGCCGGGCGACCCCATGAAGCGTGTGCACTGGAAGCTGACGGCCCGGCGGCGGGAGCTGTTGGTGCGCCGCTATGAGAGCCCAATGCCCAAGGATACCCTGATCCTGACGGACTGCGCTGCCATGCCCCACCAGGATACGCCGGAGCGGGAGGCCGGCCTCCGCGACGCCCTGTGCGAAACGGTGGTGGCGGTGGCGGACATGCAGCTGCAGGACGGCAGCCCGGTCCGCGTGCCCCTGTACGGCGAGGCCCCCACGGAGTTTTCCGCCGAGCGGGCCCAGTCGCTGCTGATGCTGCAGGAGCTTCTGGCGGAACAGAGCTTCCGCACGGACGAATCCTTTACCCGGGTCCTGAGCCAGGAGCTGAAGCGCGTGCGCCGCAGCGGGGCGGTGGTCATCGTCTCGCCGAGGCTGGATCCGGCGCTGACGGACCTGGCCCTGTCTTTCAGGCGCATGGGCCCCAATGTGCGCTATTATCTGGTCACCTATGAGGCGGAGCAGCCCGCATGGCTGCCCTATATCCGCCGGATGCAGGCGGCTTCAGTGGAGGTGTGCTATGTCACGCCGGCTTCTTAAAGAGCTCCGGGACTGCCTCGAAGGCGCGGTGCTCACGGCGCTGACGGGCTTCGGCCTCTCCCTGCTGCTGCTGACGGCCCTGTTCGGGCAGGTGGACATGGCGCGCGTGGCGGCGGTCTGCGCAATTGCCGCGCTGGCCACCTGCGTGCTGGCCGTGCTGCCGGTCAGGATCATAGTGCCGCTGCTGATCGCGGGGATCGCGTTGTCGGTGCTCGGCGTCCTGAATGTCGGGCCGCTGGCCGGGACGATGCAGCCGCTGCGGGTGTTCCAGCTGTATCCGGACTTGCTGTCCGCGGCCCTGCCGCCCTACCGTCTGCAGCTGAGCGTGCTCCTGCCTGCCATCGCGACGGTCATCTGCTCCGTGGCGGTGCTGCTTGAGTCGCCCACGCTGACCCTGCTGCCCATGACGATGCTCAGCATCGTCTTCGGCACGGAGCTGATCGGGAATACGACGGCGCCCGCGCTGATCGGCACCGGCGCCTGCGCCGGGGCGTATCTGCTGGCCCGGGGCAGGGAAGCCCTGCACGCGATGCCGGGCCGCGCGCAGCTGCGCCTGACGGGCTGGCGGCTGCTGGCCGTACTGCTGGCTTTTGCGGCGGCCTGGCTGTTCATCCCGCGCCAGCTGCCCCACACCCCCGCCCTGCGGGAGGCCGCGGAGGAGATGTACCAGACGGTTTCCGACTATCTACCCAGCGGCGACGAGAGCGCCCGCAGCGGGTTCACCCTCGAAACGGAGGGCTATCTGCCCCTGGGTAGCGATGAGCGGCCCCGCCTGGGCGGGCCGGCCAATCCGCCCGACAGTCCGGTCATGGAGGTCAGGACGGACCGTACGCTGCACCTGCGCGGCGTGATCATGAACTACTATAACGGGCTCAACTGGTACGACACGCTGTCCGGCCGGCGCTTCCTGTACGCGGATCTGCTGCAGCAGGGCTACCGCCGGAACCTCTTCGACGAATATCTGCCGCTCACGAACGAATCCCTGACCCTGGAGAGCGCTTCGGTACACATGCAGTCCGCGGCGGCCACCACCCTGTTCGTGCCGCAGCGCCTGCGTACGCTGGAGCTGCGCTCGGGCCGGATGACGCCCTATTTCAACGCCGCGTCGGAGCTGTTCCTGACCCGGGAGCTGGCCGCGGGAGACGGCTATGCCTTCACCTATCTGAGCCTGCCTGCCGACAGTGCCAGGACGGCCCGCCTCGTGGAGGAGGCGGCAGCCGTGGCGGATACGCGCTACGACGAGGTGGTCAAGACCTATACCTCGCTGCCCTCGCACATGCAGCGGGAGCTGGTGGAGCTATCCTACAAGGCCGCCGCAGGCGAGGAGACGCCTTACCGGCGGGCGCTGGCGATACGAAATTACCTGCGCACCCACTATACCTATGACCTGAACGTTCCCGCGCCGCCGGACAATGTGGACTTTACCGCCTGGTTCTTGCTGCGCGAAAAGCGCGGCTACTGCACCTATTTCGCCACGGCGATGACGGTGCTGTGCCGCATGCAGGGCATCCCCGCCCGGTTTGTGACCGGGTATCTGGCAAAACCGGTGGACGGCGTGGCTGCCGTCACTTCGCAGAACGCCCACGCCTGGACGGAGGTTTATCTGAACGGCTTCGGCTGGCTCACGCTGGACGCGACGGCGGGCAGCGACGACGACAGCGGGGACAAGCAGCCGGATCCCGATGAGGACGATCAGGACGACCGTCCGTCCACTCCGGTACCGACACCCGAGCCGACGCCTGAACCGACCCCTGAGCCTGAGAATACGCAGACACCGGAAAACGGGGCGACAGAGCCCCCGACGCCCACTCCCGGGCCCCAGGAAACCGAAGAGCCGGAACCGGAGCCGCCCGAAGAAAAGCCGCGGACCGGCATCTGGCTGTGGCTGATCTTCATCCTGCTGGCGCTGACGGCGCTGCTGCTCGCGGCCAGCGTGATGATGGATCCGGCGCGGCGCGCGAAGCGCCATCCGCGGCAGGCCGCCGATATCCTGATGGCTGCCGTGACCGCCGGCATGGAGCGGCTGTACCGCCCGCGGCGCGCCGGCGAGACCGTGATTGAGTACTACAACGAGGCGGCGGAACGCTTCCCGGGCCTGTCCCTGTCCGAGCTGGCCGAAGCCTACAGCGCGCGCATTTACGGCCACAAGACCATGCGTGCCGAGCTGCCCATGAGGGTCTGGCTGGGCGTCATGGACATGCTGAATTTCCGCCAGCGGGTCAGCGTCATGCTGTCGAACCTGTTCCTGCCCCGTGAAAAATAAGGGGCGGACCGGGATCGCGGATGGCGACGGCTGACAGCGGCAAGGCGGCCGGCGCTTGTACGGACAGGTGCTACAGATGTTGAATACCGGATCGATTTCCGGATCGGTCTGATGAAAGGATAAACGAATGCATTTATCAGCGGTTCTTTTCGATATGGACGGCCTGCTCACGGACAGTGAGGGGTACGGTAACGTGGTGCTCAAGGCCGGCGGCCGCCGGATGGGCTTTGAACTTTCGGACGAGCTGCTCAGCAGTATTACGGGGTTCAACGACGCCGAGTGCATCGCGGCCCTGAACGCGGCTTATCCGGGGCTGGACGGCGCGCATTTGCTGAAAATCTACCGGGAGGATATGTTCGAGGCGTCCCTGCGCGGGGAAGTGCCCCTGAAGCCGGGCGTTCCGGAGCTGTTGGACGTGCTGGACGCGCACCGGGTGCCCCGGGCCGTGGCTACCAGCAACGACCGCTTTCTGGTGGAGGGCTACCTGAAGGGCCTCGGTATCCTGGACCGCTTTGACGCGGTGGTGACCGGCGATATGGTACGCCGTTCCAAGCCGGAGCCGGATATCTATCTGGCCGCGGCGGAAGCGCTCGACGTTGCGCCCGCGGACTGCCTCGTGCTGGAGGATTCTCCCAACGGCCTGAAGTCGGGCCGCGCCGCCGGCATGCGCACCTGCATGGTGCCGGACCGCATCCCCTACACGGACGCGCTGCGCCCCTATGTGGACGACGTGCGGGCCAGCCTCAACGACGTCATCCCCCTGATTCTGCCATGGCTGAGCTGATCCTGTGCGTGGGCCGTCTGAAGGAGGCGTACTGGCGGGATGCATGCGGCGAGTACATGAAACGCCTGACCCGTTACGGAAAGCCGGAGCTGACCGAGGTGGACGACCTGCCGGAGCCGGAGCACGCCTCCGACGCCGACCAGCAGAAGATCATGCAAAAGGAGGGCGAGGCCCTGCTCAGGCGCATCCGCCCGGCGGACCATGTGGTGGCCCTGTGCATCGACGCCCCACAGATCACCAGCGAGGGCCTGGCCGATCTGCTGAAGGAGCGGGACCGGCTGGGCGGCCGCACCGTGTTCGTGATCGGTGGCTCTCTGGGCCTCTCCGATCAGGTCGTCGCCCGCGCCGACCGCAGGCTGTCCATGTCGAAAATGACCTTCCCGCACCAGCTGGCCCGGGTGATGCTGCTGGAACAGCTCTACCGCGCCCGGAAGATCCTGGCGGGGGAGAGGTATCACAAGTAGGCTGGTTTTGATTTGTATTCATAACACAAGACCGAAAAAGTATCCGAAAATCCAGAGTTTTTTCCAGTTGACCTGGAAAAACTTTGGGCTTTTTTATTATTCGGAATCACTGCCATCTTTTTTTCTTCTCCGTATAATATTATGACATCAGCAAAGCAGCCGATGCGAAACCAAATTCAAACAAAATTTATGATAATCATCAGGAGGGAAAAAACATGAAAACACGTCTGATTGCAGTAGCTCTCATCGCGATTATGGCGATGACTTTTATCGCGCCCGCGTTTGCGGATATCATCATCATGTATGCGAAAACGGATAACGGCAAAGCGCTGAACGTCCGTGCAAAAGACTCCAAGAGCGCCAAGGTCGTGGGCAAGATCCCCTATGGCGGCGAGGTCCAGACCATCACCGAGCACGCCAACCACTGGATGGAAATCATGTACAATGGCAAGACCGCTTACGTTCAGAGCCGTTACCTGTCCGAGACGAAGCCTCCGAAGCGCAAGACGCCCGTGGCTCCTGAAAAGTCCGACCGCGAGAAGAAGCTCGAGGAGATGAACAAGCAGCTGAAGACCCTGAAGACCATCAGCGAGCCGTTCTTCATCTCCGTCCGTCCTTCCCGTCCCTCCGGCTGGGTCAACTTCCGCGTAGGCCCCGGCGAAGCTGCTTCCCGCATCTGCACCTACACTGCTGACAAGCAGCTCCAGGCCATCGGCGAAACCACCAAGTGGTACCAGGCCATCGATCCCCAGACCAACACCGTCGGCTTTATCAGCAAGAACTTCGTCACCGTCCTGCCCAGAGAGGTAGCTGCGGCCAGCAGTGCCGCGGGGCTGGGTACCCTGAACGTCAACGGCGAGTTCCAGCTGCAGTGCAGGATGCCGGAAGGCTATTCCCTGCAGGTGAGCAATATGCAGGGCAGCCGGATCATCGCGAGCCTGAATCCCCTCACGGCGATGAAGCCGGTGCTGTACCTGAGCATTGCCCACAGCGAGCTGTACTCCGATGTGGAGCGCCTCAACGACCTGGGCGAAGAGGATCTGGCGATGCTGGAGCAGTCCTTCCGCGAAATGAATGACGTCGACATCTCCTACGGCATGACCGACCACGGCACCAAGCTGCTGGTGGCCCGGGAGATCGGCACCGACACGGACTTCGTGGACATCGTGACCCTGTACAAGGGCTACTCCATCGAGTTCGTGATGACGCCCAACCAGGCTGCGGCCGACAAGACCCTCACCGATGCCCAGACCAAGATGTGCATCGACTTCCTGAGCGACCTGGACTTCATCCCCGTCGCGTAACGGACACAGAAATACCCACAGACACAACGCTGCCCGGCGAAAAGCCGGGCAGTTTTGCATTTATTCCAAGAGGCCGTTCTTTTTTCGCCGGCGCCTGATCCCACCGGGGTTGCGCTGCTTTTCCTGCTGTTCCGCGGCATTGACAATTATGCTTTTCCATGATAGACTTCAGAGTATAAAAGCGTTTTCAAAATGTCTGCCCCGTACATCTGTGATATTCCCTAAAGGGCTTTCAGGCTCCCGGTTCCGCTGTATTTTGCGCCGGATGGCGTGAAAATAAACAAAGGAGGGCATCCCATGAAAAAGTTCGTCGCTCTTTTCCTGATCGCCTGCTTCGTACTCAGCCTTGCAGGCAGCGCGCTGGCAGCGGAGTTTACGCTCCGCACCTCCACGAACCTTGCGGCCACCAGCACCGTCGGCAAAGGCCTGGCAAAGTTTGTGGAACTGGTGAATGAGAAATCCGGCGGCCGTATCGAAGCCACCGCGAATTTCGGTTCCGAAATGGGCAGCCAGGCCGAGCAGGTCGCCATGGCCCAGTTCGGCGACCTTGAAATGGTCGTCGCTGCGCCCGGCACCGGCCCAGGCGCCTACGCGGGCTGCGAGCCGCTGCTGCTCTACGAGTTCCCCTTCCTGTTCAAGGACAACGACCATTACCGCCGCGTGCTGAAGGCCACGCTGCCCCAGGTCAATGAAATGGTCAACACCATCGGCTTCACCGCCATGGGCGGCATGTCCCAGGGCGCCCGCGACATCCTGACCACCAAGCCCGTCACGAACATCAATGACATGAAGGACCTCGTCATGCGCGGACCCAACGCCGTGTACATCTCCATGTTCGAGAGCGTCGGCGCCGCCGGCATCACCATGGACTGGAACGAGATCTACACCGCCATGCAGAACGGCACCTGCGACGGCTGCGAGGGCTCGCCCAGCTCCCTGCACGCTTCCGCCCTGGAGGACAACGGCAAGAACCTGGCGATCACCAACCACATCATTGCCTGCGTCTATTACTTCTTCAATACGGAATGGTACAACAAGCTGCCCGACGACCTGAAGACGGTCATTGCCGAAGCGGTCGACGAAGCGGTCGCCTATCAGGAAGCCCTGGACGACAGCGATCAGAACATCGCGCTGGAAGCCATGAAGGCCAACGGCGTCACCGTGACCGAGATCCCGGATATCGACGCCTGGAAGGCCGCCTGCGCCCCGATGACGGAAGAGTACCTCTCCCGCGGCGAGAACTGGAAGGCGTTCTACGACGTCCTGACCTCCATAGAATAAGCGGTATTCTCTGATATCGCGCAACCCAAAGGACCCTCATCCGGCCGCCTGCCGGCGGCCACCTTCCCCCGTGAATGGGGGGAAGGCTCCCGCGCTGCGGCGGGCCGGATGGGGTTTGCTGCTCCGGTAAATCCTTTCCACCCTGTCCGTGTAAAACGCCGGCTGCTTTGCCGCCGGCGTTTCGGGCTCTGTACCGCATATGTACGTTCATCAGACAAAAAACAGCATGAATCTTTGTCCCGGGGGTGAGGCAGCATGAAAGCGCTCAGGATATTCGACCGGATCGTGGACGGCGCGCGCCGCGCTGCGCTGTGCGCCCTGCTCATCACGATCATTTCTTTGTGTACCACCAATATCGTCCTGCGCTATCTCATCAAGGGGATCTCCACCCTGCGCCCCTTCCCCTGGGTGGACGAGCTCATGCGCATGGGCACGATCTGGGTGGCCTTCCTGGCGGCCGGCCTGGGCGTGCGGGAGGGCTCGCACGTCAGCCTGGAGAGCATCACGGAGAAGGCCCTTCCGCCCAAAGTCACCAAAGTCCTGCGCAAAGCCGCCCTGGTCATCGTGCTGGCCACGCTGGGCGCGCTCATCTATTACGGCATACTGACCACGATGCGCCAGTCCCGCAGCTTCCTGCAGAATATCCGCATCTCCAACGGCTGGTTTTACGCGGCGATCCCTGTCGGGTGCGCGTACCTGTTTTATGAATACCTGCTCATCCTGATCTTTGGCGCCCATCCCTTCCGTAAAAAGCAGGCCGCCGGGGCGGGGGAAAGCGCCGCGAAGGAGGAGACGCCATGCTGACGACGCTGCTGATATTCGGGGTGCTCCTCGTCTTCATTTTCCTCGGGTTCCCGATCTTCATGTCCCTGCTGATCACCGGCATCATTTTTATCCTGGCCGACGGCAACTCCATGCAGCTGACCATCGTCAAGATGTTCGGTTCCATCAACAGCCTCTCCCTGCTGGCCATCCCCTTCTTCGTCACGGCGGGCAACATCATCATGCGCGCCAAGATCACGGACAAGCTGGTCAATTTCGCCAATGCCGCCGTAGGTTTCCTGCCCGGCGGGCTGGGGCACGTCAACGTCATGACCTCCATGATCTTCGGCGGCATCCAGGGTTCCGGCGCGGCGGACGCGGCGGCCATCGGCGGCATGCTGATCCCCGCCATGGAGAAGCAGGGCTACGACAAGGACTACTCCGTCGCGGTCACTGCCGGCTCGTCCATGCTTTCGCCCATCATCCCGCCCAGCATATGCTTCATCCTCTACGCGTATTACACTGAAATGCCCGTGGGCCGGCTCTTCATGGGTGGCCTCGTTCCCGGCATCATCATCGGCATCCTGATGATGGGCGTCGTATACCTGGAATACCGGCACCGCCATTACGATATCCCGCGCACCCGGTTTTCCCTCAAGAATCTCGGCCTGACCGCGCTCCATTCCGTCGGTGCGCTGCTCATGCCCCTCATCATCCTGTCCGGCATCTGCTTCGGCATCGTCACTCCCACGGAATCCGGCGTGCTGGCGGTGCTGTACGGCCTGTTTTACGGCTTCTTTATCAGCCGGTCGCTGAAGCTCAGGGACCTGCCTTCCATCCTGGTGGAGTCCGCGATCACCACCGCCGTCGTGTATATGACCATCGCCGGGGCGGGCGTGCTCTCCAACGTGCTGGTCCGGCTCCATTTCCAGAACGAGGTGCAGAACTTCGCCATCAACGTGCTGCAGAATCCCGCGCTGGTGGTGCTGTTCCTGGTGGCCGTTTTCATGATCCTGGGCATGTTCCTCGACCCGACGGTGATCATTGCCATGTTCGCCACGACGGTCTTCCAGATCGGCAAGGCGCTGGGCTTCGATCCCATCCTGTTCGGCGTGGTCATGACCATCATCATGCAGCTGGGCGCCATTACCCCGCCGGTGGGTACCTTCCTGTTCATATCCTGCGGCGTTGCCAAACTGCCCATTGAAAAGGCGGTCAAACCGCTGCTGCCGTATATCGCCGTCGTGCTGGTGGTGACGGTGCTCGCTTTGGTTTTCCCGGTCATCGTCACGGGCCTGCCTTCCCTGATCTACAAGTGACGTGAACCCCGGGGCTTCTGCCCCGCGCCCGGCGGCAGGCCGGGCCAAATGCCGGAAGGAGGAATGACCGCATGAAAAACGGACGGGTGGGGATCGCGATCCTCGGCGCGGGGGCCATCGCCGACGTGCATGTGCAGGCCTGCCTGGCCTCGCCGGACCTGTGCGAGGTGCTGGCCGTCTGCGACCGCTTTCCGGAAAAGGCGCGGCAGCTCGTCTCCGCGCACCGCCTGAACGCCGATACCCCGGAGGACGTGCGCCAGGTGCTTTCGCGGGAGGACATCGACGCCGTTTCGATCTGCCTGCCGCCGTCCGAGCACGCGTGGGCCGTGGTGGCGGCCCTGAACGCCGGCAAGCACGTGCTCTGCGAGAAACCCATGGCCGGCTCCCTGGAGGAGTGCGACGCCATGATCGGGGCGGCCCGGGAAAACGGCCGGCTGCTGGGCGTCGTGGCGCAGAACCGCTATAAGACCCCCAACCAGAAGGTAAAGCGGCTCCTGGAGGAAGGCGCGATCGGCCCGGTGCGCTTCGCGGTGGTGAATTCGCTCTGGTGGCGCGGGGAGAATTATTACGACCTCTGGTGGCGGGGCACCTGGGAAAAGGAGTCCGGCGGCTGCACGGCCAACCATGCGGTGCATCACATCGATCTGCTGCAGTGGATGCTGGGCATGCCGGAGAGCGTCCAGGCGGTGGTCGCCAACGTGGGGCACCACAATTCGGAATGCGAGGACCTGGCGGTGGCCGTGCTGCGTTACCCCGGCGCCATCGCCGAGATAACCGCCTCCCTGGTGACCCACGACGAAGCGCAGGAGCTGATCTTCCAGGGGGAGCGCGCCGGCATCAGCGTGCCCTGGCAGGTACACGCCCAGCGCCCGCTGCCCAACGGCTTCCCCGAAGAAGCCGGGGACGTGGCGGAGGAGATCCAAAAGCGCTATGACGGGCTGCCCGCGTTGGAGGTGGAAGGCCATCCCGCCCAGATCCGCAATTTCCTCCGGGCGATCCGGGGCGAGGAAGCTCTGCTGATTGACGGGAAACAGGGCCGGAACACCATCGAACTCATCACGGCGATCTACAAGGCGTCCGCGGAGGGCGTGAGCGTCTCCCTCCCGCTGAGCGCTGACGATCCTTTCTATCGCAAGGGCGGCATCGCGGCCCGCATGCCGCATTTCCATACAAAAACCCGGAGCGTCGACAACTTTGCCGCCACCAAGCCCATCACGCTGGGCAGGGACGTGGGCAAGTGAATAAGCGCTGATCCTTATATAAATACACCGTCTTCTTTTGTTCTGAAGTCGGTGCATTTGCATATAAGTGTAGATGGAAAATGAAGTCCTGTTCAATTCTGTCAATGGATGTTATGGCTGTTTTGAAATAATCAGATGACCGAAAACCCGAATAAACAGAACAGCAGTGACCAATGCGAACGACGATATGCGTCATTCATGGGTCAGTTTTATGCTGTCAATATTGATTTTACCTTTTTTACAATGGATTTCACATCTGAAAGTAGTAGCACCCGTTACGCTGACATTAGTTGAACCGCTTACAGAGGAGTCTTTAGCGCTGTAGAATACGATGCGATGGTTGCCAGGCTCAAGAAGAACCGTTTGATTGATGGTTTTTCCATGAGGTATGGTTGTAATGTATTCTCTGTCAATATATACTTCAACGTCATATTTTGAAAAGGCAGCATTCTTTTCGCACTTGATGTCTAAAGTAAGACTGGGCTCAGTACTGAAGGAACGGAGCGCCTGGTCGCTGCTGCCTTTTACATTAAGCTGCTCGACATCGATTTCCAGAGTTCTGGCTTTGATGTAACAGTCAACCGATATATTTTCGTTGACGTCAAAGCTTGTCCCTCCTCGTATTGCATTTTCCTCGTGTGCATAGAAGTCCAGTTTATGCGTTCCTGATGCCAGATTCATAGTTGCTGTGTAATCAGTGCCGTGTTCCAAAGTCACAATGAAAACGTTATCCAAATACAGATCTACGTCATATGTTATGAGCAGGTTTCTGTCAAAATGGATTTTCAATTTAACTTCATACTTGTTGTCCAATATAAGATCAGTAGGCTCTGCCGTCTTTGATGCGCCGCATTCAGAACAGAATTTTCCGCTGGCTTCATGTCCGCAATTCTGGCAAATCCAAACGTCAGCGGTCTCCGGTCTTTTTGCGCCGCATTCGGAACAGAATTTGCCGGTGGCCGTTTCGTTTCCGCATGAAGTACAGTGCCACGTTTCTTCAGCGGCACATGAACCGATTATTGTGATCATGGCCAGAATCGCCAGCATAACAGCACAGAGAATCCGTTTCGTCCTTTTCATAGTAATGCCTCCAATCACTGAAAGAATAGAGATAAATGGGATTACAATTTGGTCCGCCGTCTTGATACATGCTGGTAATTCCCAGTATGCAATCAACCAGTTTTGCAGTTAGGGTTTACGGCTAACAATTTCCGCACGGCTTAAAGCCCATGTCTATAGCATCTTCTCTTGTTCCGGTTGGTCCCGTCGATGGTACATATGATCGCACCGTTCGGATTTGTTCAACATAATTTTGCACCTGAGAAGTCCAGTTTGTCAAGTGGTTCTTAGGGCAGATGACCATAATGCGCGGGGCATAACAGCGCATGGCAGTGATGTCACTGCAAAAAATGTGAATAAAAAGATTTGCTGCCATGATGCCCGATCTTCTGCACATCTGTTTTTAACGGTGAAGAACTCTCTGCCGCTGTTGTGTCAGCACATCGGTAAGCTGAAGCAAGGGCAGAACACCAGACAGAGGAACAGATCGACAATCGCTGTCATCCTGAACAGGGCGACGGAAGGAGCCCGTCGTGAAGGATCTGTTCTGCGGCTTAAGGGATAACAAAACTCGTTTACAGCTTTATTGACAAAACCAAATAGGCCATACAGGCGCCGCCTTGCGGTTCACGGCCTGCAAACCAATAAAAGCGAAGGGGCTGCTGCAGAATGAACCGCTTCCCGTCAAGTGGACAGTGAAATAAAAAACAAGACGTGAACAAGAAATCTCTGGTGACCAACAAAGGTTGCCAGA
>JBGUIY010000231.1:0-19484 GCA_045113475.1 Christensenellales bacterium
TCGATGAACGCATCGTACTCCTCTTTCGTGAGGGGGCAGTTCAGGTAGTCATCTCCCCTGCCGTAACGCGAAGCGCGGAAGACGTGCTCCATGTCCAGCGAATCCGCGGTCACGATGGGAGCGGCCGCGTCATAAAAACTGAGCCGGGAAATGCCTGGCAGTTTCGAAACCGCATCCGCCAGAGCGTCGCTGGTCAGCGGGCCGGTGGCGATAACGACAGCGTCGTCCTCAGGGATACCGGCGACTTCCTCCCGCCGGATCTCGACCAGCGGATGTTTTTCCAACTTTTCCGTAATGAATCCCGAAAAACGGTCACGATCCACCGCCAGAGCGCCTCCCGCCGGGATCCGGGCAAGGTCGGCGGCTTCCATGACCAGGGAGCCCAGGCGGCGCATTTCCTCCTTCAGCAGGCCGACCGCGTTTTCCAGTCGGTCGGAGCGCAGGGAATTGCTGCACACCAGTTCGGAGAAGAGCGGACTCTTATGCGCCGGACTGAAACGAACCGGCTTCATCTCATACAGCGCCGTGGGGATGCCGGACCGCGCCAGCATCCAGGCGGCTTCCGCCCCGGCCAGCCCCGCCCCGACGACGGTCGCGTGGCGGGTCATGGCGTTTCCTCTTCTTCCGCGGCGATGACCTCCTTATGGCGGCAGGTCTCGTTGGCGCAGATGTGCAGCACTTCGTCCTTGCGGGTGCGCTTGAGCGTCATATAGCTGCCGCAGACCGGGCACTTTTCCTTTACGGGCATGTCCCAGCTGACGAAGTCGCAGTCCGGATAGCGTTCGCAGCCGTAGAACTTGCGGTTTTTCCGCGAGGTCTTTTCCAGCAGGCGCGCGCCGCATTTCGGGCAGGGAGCGTCGATGTAGTTCAGGATCGGCTTGGTGCTGCGGCATTCCGGGAAATTGGGGCAGGCCAGGAACCGGCCGAAACGGCCCATCTTATAGACCATCATCGCGCCGCACTGGTTGCATTTGACATCGCTGACTTCGTCCGCGATCTCCACCTTCTGAATATCCGATTCCGCCTTCTTCAGCATCTGCTCGAAGGACGGGTAGAAGCCGCTGAGCACCTTATGCCAGTCGGCGCCCTCGGTTTCCACGTTATCCAGTTCCTGCTCCATCTGCGCGGTGAATTCCGTGTCCACGATCGCCGCGAAGTATTGGGTCATCAGCTGGTTGATCATGCGTCCCAGTTCGGTGGGATACAGGCGCTTCTTCTCACGGGCCACATAGCCGCGGGCGATGATCGTGGTGATCGTCGGCGCGTAGGTGGACGGACGGCCGATGCCCTTTTCCTCCAGCGTTTTGACCAGCGAGGCTTCGGTATACCGGGCAGGAGGCTGGGTAAAGTGCTGCGCCGCGTCTACAGAGATAAAACGGATCGGCGAATCCGCCTCGATCTGCGGGAGCGCCACTTCCTTCGCGGACTCCGCGTCGTCGGTGCCTTCCTCATATACAGCCGTAAAGCCGGCGAACCGCTTGTGCTCACAGTTCAGGCGCAGCGCGGCCTTATCGCCTTCCGCCACGATCATCACGGTATCATATACCGCCGGCGCCATCTGACAGGCGATAAAGCGCGACCAGATGAGCTTGTAAAGCAGGTACTGATCCCTGGACAGGGAAGCCTTGATATCGTCCGGCTTGCGGTCGATGACCGTCGGGCGGATCGCTTCGTGGGCGTCCTGGGCGTTGGTGCGGCCCTTATAGATCTGCGGCTCTTTGGGCAGGTATTCCTTGCCGTATTCGCCGGGAATGAAGGCGCGCGCCGCCTGGATCGCCTCGTCGCTGATGCGTACGGAATCGGTACGGATGTAGGTCACCAGACCCTGGGTCCCTTCTCCCTCCAGCTCGATGCCTTCATACAGCTGCTGGACCACCTGCATGGTTTTCATGGTGGTGAAGTTCAGCTTCCGGCTGGCCTCCTGCTGCAGGGAGGAAGTCGTGAAAGGCGCGGAGGGCGTCTTGTGTTTTTCGTTGTGCTTGACGCTCGTCACCCTGAAAGCCGCGCTTTCGATGCGCTTTTTCGCGCTTGCGGCCTCCCGTTCGCTGCCGAGGGCAGACTTCTTTCCGTCCAACTGATACAGGCTGAAGGTATAGCTGCGCTTTTTGCCGTGAATGTCCGGCAGCGCGGCTTCCGCGGTCACGTCCCAGTATTCTTCCGGGATAAAGGCTTCGATCTCTTCCTCCCGGTCGACGATCAGGCGGGTGGCGACGGACTGCACGCGGCCTGCGCTCAGGCCCTTTTTGATTTTCGCCCAGAGCAGGGGCGAGATCTTGTATCCCACCAGCCGATCCAGCGCGCGGCGGGCCTGCTGGGCGTTGACGCGCTCCATATCGATGGCTCGCGGCTGCTTCATGGCCTGCTGCACGGCCTTCTTGGTGATCTCGTTGAATTCTACGCGGCAGGGCGACGCGGGATCGATATCCAGCACGTGTGCCAGATGCCAGGAAATGGCCTCTCCCTCGCGGTCAGGGTCTGTCGCCAGCAGGATCTTCGAAGCGGTTTTCGCTTCCTTGCGGATCCTGGCCAGGATGGGCCCGCGCCCGTGAATGGTGATATATTTCATGTCAAAGTCATGATCCACGTCCACGCCGAGCTGGGACTTTGGCAGATCGCGGACATGGCCCTGTGAAGCTTCCACTTTGTATCCGCGCCCCAGATAACGCGCGATGGTCTTTGCCTTGGCCGGAGATTCGACGATCACCAGCTTTGTGTTCTGCGCCATATATGGCACCTCCGAAAGTCAACATTGTTTTTCATCGTCTGCCTGGCGGCTGTCTGCGTGCCAATGGCTGCGTGCCCGAAACATATAATGAAGCAACCCGTGCAGCCCGATGCACGGGCAATCATATCATAGGTTTTTCAAAAACGCAACGGGTTTTTTCTCGCATGTTACAAAATGAATCCCATTCTTTACAAATAAGGCATTCTGTTGTTCGCATCGGGCGGGGGCAAAATTTTCTCTGGTTTTTCGCTGTTTTTCTCTTGACGAACGAAGAATAAAATGCTATGATTCCGCCAAGTTCATAGCAAAGGCTGTGACGAAGACGGCGGAGACATCCCGGCTTCCAGAGAGTCTGCGGCTGGTGCGAGCAGACAGGCGGCGTCTCAAGCTTATCCCTTCCGAGCCGATCGGGCGAACACGCTTCGCCAGTAGTCCGATCCGTGACTGCCGCGTCAGGGCATAACGCTTGATGGAGCGTGAGGGGCACGAAAGTGCAAGTTGAGTGGTACCGCGGGTTCATCCCGTCTCAATGCGAGTTGAGACGGGTTATTTTATTGAAAGGTGGCGAAAGTATGGTTGAAACGGTAGAAAAACGGCTGACAGAGGTGGGCGAGCGAATTCACGAGCTGCGCACGGTATTGGGCATCAGCCCCGAGGAAGCAGCCGGCATGACCGGTTTGACTGTCAAAGAATACCTGAATTACGAACAGGGCAAGCAGGACCTGCCCTTCTCGTTCATTCATAACTGCGCGCTGGCCTTCGACGTGGATATGGCGGAACTTCTGGAGGGCCGCGCCCCCATGCTGCGGCATTACCAGGTCACCCGCGGCGGCCAGGGCCGCACCACCGTCAACGACGACGGCATCCTGATCCGCGACCTGGCACCGCGCTTCAGCGGCAAGCTGGCTGAGCCCTATTTTGTCAAATACGAGTACGACGAGGAGCAGCAGCACAAGCCCATCCACACCGACGTGCACGGCGGACAGGAATTCGACTACATCCTTTCCGGCAGCCTGAAGGTGCAGGTCGGAAGCCACGTGGAGATCCTGTCTGCGGGCGATTCCATCCTGTACGATTCCGGCACCCCCCACGGCATGATCGCGGTAAACGGCGCGCCCTGCTCTTTCCTGGCCATGATCCTCTCCGGCGAAAAGGCTGTCGAGGAGGAAATGAGCCGCACCATCGTCCGGGCCCGCACCAGCGAGCGCCTGCTCTGCGAGGAGTTCATCCGCTGCACCGAGACGCCCGACGGGACGCCCACCTCGATCACCTTCACCAATGAAGATAAGTACAACTTCGCTTTCGACACCGTGGACAGGATCGCCCGTACCTATCCGGACAAACTGGCCATGCTGCACATCGCGGAGGATATGACCGAACGGCGTTTCACCTATACGGATATCAAGCGTGCTTCCAGCCAGACGGCCAACTATTTCAAGTCCCTGGGCATCCGCCGTGGCGACCGCGTGATGCTGGTGCTGCGCAGGCACTACCAGTTCTGGTTCGCCATGCTGGCCCTGCACAAGCTGGGCGCCATCGCGATTCCCGCCACGGATCAGCTGCTGGTGCACGATTACGAGTACCGCTTCAACGCCGCCGGTGTTTCCGCTATCGTCTGCACCGCCAAGGGCAAAGCGGCTGAGAACGTGGAAGCCGCCGCCCTCACCTGCCCCAGCCTGAAGACCAAAGTGCTTGTCGGCGGCCAGAGGGAGGGCTGGCACGACTTCGACCAGGAATACACGCTGTTCAGCAGTCATTTCGACCGCAAGGAGGACGCGCCCTGCGGCGACGACACGGCGCTCATGTTCTTCACCAGCGGCACCACGGGCTATCCCAAGATTGCCGAACACTCCTACAAGTATGCCCTCGGCCACTATATGACCGCCCGCTACTGGCACCAGTGCGACCGGGACGGCCTGCACTTCACCATTTCCGAGACCGGCTGGGGCAAAGCGCTGTGGGGCAAGTTCTACGGCCAGTGGCTGTGCGAAGGCGCGGTCTTCGTGTACGATTTCGACCGTTTCGACGCCCACAGCATCCTGCCCATGTTCGCCCGGTACCACATCACCACCTTCTGCGCGCCGCCCACCATGCTGCGTATGCTGATCCGCGAGGACATTTCCCAGTATAACCTGAGCTCCATCCGCAACATGACCACCGCGGGCGAGGCGCTGAACCCGGAGGTGCACCGCATCTTCCGCGAAACCACCGGACTCAGCATCATGGAGGGCTTCGGCCAGACGGAAACCACCCTGACCGTCGCTACCTTCTGCGGCATGAAGGCACGGCCCGGCGCCATGGGCAAGCCTTCCCCCATGTACGACGTGGATATCGTGGACGAGAACGGCCAGCCCGTTGCAGTCGGTGAGACCGGCGAGATCGTCATCCATACCGATAAAGGCGTGCCCTGCGGCCTGTTCAAGGGGTATTACAGGGATGAGGAGCACACCCGGGCTGTATGGCACGACGGCATGTACCACACCGGCGATACCGCCTGGCGCGACGAGGACGGCTACTTCTGGTATGTTGGCCGCGTAGACGACGTGATCAAGTCCAGCGGCTACCGCATCGGGCCTTTCGAGATCGAGAACGTGATCATGGAGCTCCCCTATGTGCTGGAATGCGGCGTCAACGCGGCGCCCGATCCCGTGCGCGGCCAGGTGGTCAAGGCCAGCATCGTGCTGACCAAAGGCACCGAGCCTACTGAAGAGCTCAAGAAGGATATCCAGAATTACGTCAAGACCCATACAGCGCCGTATAAGTATCCGCGCATCGTCGTCTTCCGCGACAGTCTGCCCAAGACCATTTCCGGCAAGATCCAGCGGAACCTGCTCTGACGATAAAAACAAAAGAAAAACATTCCTGATTTGAGATTCGTGTTATCATACTGATTTGTAAAGACTGTGACGAAGAGGGCACAGGCGCAGCGCTCACTCAGAGAGGCGGCGGCAGGTGAAAAGCCGCCTGGGCGTGCCGAATGCCGTCGCTTCCGAGTCGGAAAGAAGAACGTCCGGCGCTCCCGGATCAGTAGACCTTTCCCGTCAGGCCGCGTGAAGGCTGAACGCCTCTGTTTTTGAAGGCGTGAGTGGCGCGAAAGCGCAATTTGAGTGGTACCGCGGGGCGAATGTTCCCGTCTCAAAGAAGGATTCTTTGGGACGGTTTTTTATTTCCGTCCCGGAAATGGAGCGAGTATGGAGAACATCACCGGGCTGGATCTGACCATCCGCGAAATGGCTTCGCGTATCCGCGAGTTGAGACTGGTGGAAGGCCTGAGTCCGGCCCAGATGGCGGAAAAAACCGGCGTCACTGCTGCCGAGTACCTGAAATGCGAGTCCGGCGAAAGCGACCTGAACTTCGCGTTCCTGTACCGCTGCGCGCTGGCCTTCGGCGTCGACGTCACCGACCTGATCCAGGGCAGCAGCCCCACGCTGACCACTTACGCCCTTACCCGTGCCGGCGATGGCCAGCGCATCGAGAAGGCCCACGGCATGACCTATTACAATATGGCCTCCTCCTATAAAAACCGTATCGCCGAGCCGTTGTATACGGTCGCAACCTATGACGAGTCCGCCCAGCGGCAGGAGATCCCCCTGACGACCCACGACGGCCAGGAATTCGACCTGGTCATCAGCGGCCACCTGAAGGTACAGGTCGGCACGCACCAGGAAGTCCTGGGCCCAGGCGACACCATCTATTACGATTCCAGCACCCCCCACGGCATGATCGCCGTGGAAGGCGAGGACTGCGAATTCTACGCGGTCGTATTGAACCCGACGGAATATATCGCGCACCGAGACGGACAGGCGAAGGAAACCACCGGCACCCGCCGCAGCGACGACCAGCACCGCGTATACGAGAACTTCATCACGCCAGTGGAGGACGAGCACGGCGCGCTGCTCAGCCTCACCTACCACGACGACGAGCATTTCAATTTCGCTTTCGACGTAGTGGACGCCATTGCCCGCAAGGAGCCGGACAAGCTGGCTTTCCTGCATGTCAGCAATGACGAAACGGAACGCCGCTTCACCTTCAACGACGTCCGCAAGGAGAGCAACCGCGCCGTCAACTACTTCCAGTCTCTGGGCATCCGGCGCGGCGACAAGGTGATGCTGATCCTGAAGCGGCATTATCAGTTCTGGTTCATCATCAATGCCCTGCACAAACTGGGCGCAGTGGTCATCCTGGCTCCGAACCAGCTGCTGGAAAAGGACATCGCCTACCGCTATCAGGCAGCCGGCGTCAGCGCCATCATCTGCACGGCTGACGGACAGGTGGCCGAAGAAGCTGACAAAGCGTCTGAGCAGTATGCTTTTTCGCTCATCAAGATCATCGTCAACGGCGAGCGCGACGGCTGGCACACCTTCGATTCCGAATACAAGATATACTCCAGCCACTACGACCGTCCCGAGGATGCGCCGGGCGGCGACGACAACATGCTGATGTTCTTCACCTCCGGTACCTCGGGATATCCGAAGATCGCCGTACACACCTACAAGTACCCCCTGGGGCACTTCGTGACTGCGCACTACTGGCACCAAGTGGACCCCAACGGCCTGCATCTCTCCATTTCCGATACCGGCTGGGCCAAGTCCATGTGGGGCAAGCTGTACGGCCAGTGGCTGTGCGAAGCACCGCTTTTCATCTACGATTTCGACCGCTTCCACGCGGACAAGATCCTGCCCATGTTCGCTAAGTACAACATCACCACCTTCTGCGCGCCGCCCACCATGCTGCGCATGATGATCAAAGAGGACATCATGAAATATGACCTGTCCTCCGTAAAGCACATGACCACTGCCGGCGAAGCCCTGAACCCGGAAGTGTTCCGGCGTTTTCAGGAAGCCACCGGCCTCAGCATCATGGAGGGCTTCGGCCAGTCCGAAGGCACCGTTCTGGTCGCCAACACGGTGGGCATGACACCCAAGCTGGGCTCCATGGGCAAGCCAGTCGCCAGCTACGATATCGACATCTTCGATCCGGAAGACCATCCGGTGCCCATCGGCACCGCGGGCGAGATCTGCATCCGCATGGACAAGGGCCATCCCAACGGCCTGGTCAAGGAATACTACCGCGACCCGGAAAAGACGGCCGAAACCTTCCGCGACAATCTCTACCACACCGGCGACGTCGCCTACAAGGACGAGGACGGTTATTTCTGGTACGTGAGCCGCATCGACGACGTGATCAAGTCCAGCGGCTACCGCATCGGCCCCTTCGAGATCGAAAACGTCATCATGGAACTCCCCTACGTGCTGGAATGCGGCGTTTCCGCCGCGCCGGACGAGGTGCGCGGCCAGGTGGTCAAGGCCAGCATTGTGCTGACCAAGGGCACCGTGGGCACCGAGGAGCTCAAGAAGGAGATCCAGAACTACGTCAAGTCCCACACCGCGCCGTACAAGTATCCGCGTATCGTCGTTTTCCGCGACAGCCTGCCCAAGACCACCTCGGGCAAGATCCAGCGGAACATGCTGTAAAGGGTGCCGGACATGCGCATCAGACGTGTGACGCTGTTCGCCGGGCACTACGGCAGCGGCAAGACCAATATCGCCGTCAATTACGCCCTGTACCTGCGTTCCCTGGGCAAAAGCGTGGCCCTCGGTGACCTCGACATCGTGAATCCCTATTACCGGGCGAAGGACTCCCAGGCGGAGCTTGAAGCCGCCGGCATCCGGGTAATCGCGTCAGCTTACGCCAACAGCAATGTGGACGTGCCGGCCCTCCCCCAGGAGATGTACGCGCTTACGGAAGACCGCGGAACCTGCGCTGTTCTGGACATCGGCGGGGACGACCGCGGTGCCCTGGCGCTGGGCCGTTACATGCCGGCAATCGCCGAAGAAAACGACTTCGACATGCTTTTCGTCTACAACCGCTCCCGCCCGCTGACCCGGGACGCGCAGAGCGCCCTCGGCATCATGCGCGAGATCGAAGCCGCCTGCGGCCTGCCCTTTACCGGCATCGTGCACAATACGAACCTGGGCCGCGAAACGACGGAAGAAACCATCCTGAACGCGCAGGCCAGCGTTCATGAACTGTGCGGGCTCAGCGGCCTGCCTCTGCTCTTCACGGCGGTCCGGAGCGATCTCGCCCCGGCGCTGCCTCATGATATTGGAGAGATTTTTCCCATCAAGCTTCAAAAAACCATTTGGTGAAGGAGTTCTGCAATGGCAAAGGTTACATTCAAAAAGGATCTGTGCAAGGGCTGCGGTCTGTGCATCGCAGCGTGCCCCAAGGGCATCCTGGAACTCAGCCGGGATGAGATCAACCAGAAGGGCCACCATCCCGCACAGATGACCGACCAGTCCAAGTGCATCGCCTGCGCTTTCTGCGCGACCATGTGCCCCGACTGCGTCATCACCGTTGAAAAGTGAGGTACGAACATGGCTGAGAAGATTCTGATGAAGGGCAATGAAGCCCTGGCCGAAGCGGCCATCATGGCCGGCTGCCGTCATTACTTCGGCTATCCCATCACCCCCCAGACCGAGGTGGCCGCATACATGGCCAAGCGCATGCCGAAGATCGGCGGCACCTTCCTGCAGGCGGAGAGCGAGATCGCCGCGATCAACATGGTCATCGGCGCGGCTGCTGCCGGCAAGCGGGCAATGACCTCCTCCTCCAGCCCGGGGATCTCCCTGAAGAGCGAAGGCATCTCCTATATGGCCGGCTGCGACCTGCCTGGCCTGATCGTGAACGTGCAGCGCGGCGGCCCCGGCCTGGGTGGCATCCAGCCCTCCCAGTCCGACTATTTCCAGGCCACCCGCGGCGGCGGACACGGCGACTACCACCTGCTGGTGCTGGCGCCTTCCTCCGTGCAGGAAATGGCTGACCTGGTTTTCAAAGGCTTCGACCTGAGCGAAAAATACCGCATCCCCTGCATGCTGCTGGCGGACGGTACCATGGGCCAGATGATGGAGCCCGTCGCCCTGCCTGAGCGCAAGGCGCAGGATGTGGAAAAGCCCTGGGCCCTGACCGGCACCGAGGGCAAGCGCAAGCCCAACATCATCAACTCCCTTGCCCTGGCGCCCCACGAACTTGAAGCCTGGAACCAGGTGCGCTTCGAGCGGTACGAGGTCATCAAGGAAAACGAGCAGATGAGCGAAAGCTATCGCATGGACGACGCCGAGATCTGCGTAGTCGCCTTCGGCATCGCGGCCCGCGTCAGCCAGAACGCGGTAGATACCGCCAGGAATATGGGTATCAAGGTGGGCATGATCCGCCCGATCACCCTGTGGCCATTCCCCGAAAAGGCGCTCAGAGCCGCTTCCCTCCAGTGCAAGTCCTTCGTTTCCGTGGAGCTTAACATGGGCCAGATGATCGAAGACGTCCGTCTTTCCATCAAATGCCGCAGGCCCGTCAGCCTCTGCTGCCGCACCGGCGGCATGATCCCCACGCCGGAAGAGGTCGTGGCTGCCATTGTCAAAGCCAACGAGGGAGGGAAACAGGCATGATCGTATTTGATAAGCCCAAAGCACTGACGGACGCGCCGCTGCACTACTGCCCCGGCTGCACCCACGGCATCATCCACCGGCTGGTCGCGGAAGCGATGGACAGCCTGGACATCACCGGCCGCACCATCGGCGTGGCCTCTGTCGGCTGCTCCGTGTTCACTTACAATTACTTCAACTGCGATATGGTGCAGGCCGCCCACGGCCGCGCGCCTGCCGTAGCCACAGGCCTCAAGCGCGCCGATCCGGGCAAGATCATCTTCACCTACCAGGGCGACGGCGACCTGGCTTCCATCGGCACCGCTGAAACCGTGCATTCCGCCGCCCGCGGCGAGAACATCACCATCATTTTCGTCAATAACGCCATTTACGGCATGACCGGCGGCCAGATGGCCCCCACCTCCCTGCCCGGCCAGGTGACCCAGACCAGCCCCTACGGCCGCGACGTGAACACCGTAGGCTATCCGGTGCGCATCTGCGAGATGCTTGCCACCCTGGACGGCCCCAGCTACATCGAGCGCGTCGCCGTAAACAACGTCAAGAACGTCCGCCATGCCAAGAAAGCCATTGAAAAGGCTTTCCGCAACCAGGCGGAAGGCAAGGGCTTCTCCCTGATCGAAGTCATCTCCACCTGCCCCACCAACTGGGGCAAGACGCCGCAGACGGCGCTGGAATGGGCGGAACAGAACATGATCCCCTATTATCCCCTCGGCGTATACAAGGACAAGTACAGTGAGGAGGCGGCAAAATGAGCACGACGCAGGTTTTGATCGCGGGCTTCGGCGGCCAGGGCATCCTGTTCGCCGGCAAATTCCTCGCTTACGCGGGCCTGCTGCAGGGCCGCAACGTTTCCTGGCTGCCTTCCTACGGGCCTGAAATGCGCGGCGGCACAGCCAACTGCTCGGTCATCCTGAGCGACACCCAGGTCGGCTCCCCCATCGTCAGCCATCCCGACATCCTGATCGCCATGAACCTGCCCTCCCTCGAGAAATACGAGAACGAGGTGCCCGCGGGCGGCTGTATCTTCGTGGACAGCTCCCTGGTCAACCGTCCTGTCAGGCGCGACGACGTCAAGGTATATCCCATCCCCGCCACCGCTATTTCCAATGACAAGGGCTACGACACCCTGGCCAACATGATCCTGATGGGCCACGTGATCGCCAATACCCACGTGATCCCGGACGAAATGATCCGGCCCGCCATGCAGAAGGTCGTCTCCGCCCGCCACGCGGATCTCCTGGAAAAGAATATCGAAGCCCTGGATCTGGGTGTCAAATATCACAACTGAAGGAGGAACCACTTATGCTGAACATTCGTATCGAGCGCACCACGCAGCCCAAGCAGAAGCCCGCTGCCGGGCAGCCCCTCGGCTTCGGCAAGATCTTCACCGATCATATGTTCGTCATGAACTATACCGCGGGCCAGGGATGGCACGATGCGCGCATCGTCCCCTATCAGCCCATTTCCCTGGAGCCCAGCGCCATGGTGTTCCACTACGGCCAGACCATGTTCGAAGGCCTGAAAGCCTATAAGGGCGTGGACGGCAAGGCATATCTGTTCCGCCCGGACATGAACGCGAAGCGCGCCAACGCTTCCAACGACCGCCTCTGCATCCCGCGCATCCCGGAAGAGGACTTCGTTCAGGCCATCAAGGCCGTAGTCAAGGTGGATGAGGACTGGATCCCCACCGATCCCGGCACCTCTCTGTATGTCCGTCCCTTCATCATCGCCACCGATGAATTCCTGGGTGTGGCGCCCAGCAAGACCTACCTGTTCATCGTCATCCTGTCTCCCTCGGGCGCTTACTACGCCAGCGGCCTCAACCCCGTGGGCATCTGGATCGAAGACGAATACGTCCGTGCCGTCCGCGGCGGCATCGGCTTCGCCAAGACCGGCGGCAACTACGCTGCCAGCCTGATCGCCCAGGTCAAGGCCCATGACGACGGCTACAGCCAGGTACTGTGGCTGGACGGCGTGGAGCGCAAGTATATCGAAGAGGTCGGCGCGATGAACATATTCTTCAAGATCAACGGCAAGATCGTCACGCCCATGCTCTCCGGCAGCATCCTTCCCGGCATCACCCGCAACTCCGTCATCACCCTGTGCAAGGACTGGGGCTATGAGGTCGAAGAGCGCCGCATCTCCGTGGATGAGCTGATTGCCGCCCAGAAATCCGGCGCGCTGGAAGAGTGCTTCGGTACCGGCACCGCGGCTGTTATCTCCCCCGTTGGCAAGCTCCGCTACGAGAACGACGTCATGACCGTAGGCGACGGCGGCATCGGCCCCGTGAGCCAGAAACTGTACGACACCGTGACCGGCATCCAGTCCGGCGCCGTCAAGGATCCCTACGGCAACTGGCACGTTTGCGTGGAATAATCCGTTTTCAATCCGTTTTCCCATGATAAAAGCCCGCCGGCTTCACGCCGGCGGGCTTTGCTTGGTTTATCAGGTTACAGCAGGTGCGCGCATTCGGGAGCAAACGAGATGTACGCATGGTCGCCCACATTGAAGATCTTCTTGTTCACGGGGCAGTTGTCAGTGATCTTGACCAGCGTATCCCCGACGCGCACATGATAATTCTGGTAGCTGCCCATGAAGCAGCTCAGTTCCACCTTGCAGGGCAGCTGACCCTCGTCGTCGATCCGGATAGCCTCGGGACGAAGCACGATCTCACAGGCGCTGCCGATATCGTGCTTTTTCTCCGTGACGACGGAAACCGTACCCTGGGGCAGCTGGACTTCGGTGATGTATTTATTGCCTTCCGTGTATCCGTTGCCCGCAACGCCCTTCAGGAAGTTGCACTCGCCGATGAAGTCGGCCACGAACTCGCTGTTCGGACGGTAATAGATCTCATGGGGTGTACCCATCTGAGCCACTACGCCGCCCTTCATCAGGATGATGTTGTCCGAGATGGACATGGCCTCGCTCTGATCGTGCGTAACGTAAATGGCGGTGATGCCCAGGGCCTGCTGGATGCGTCGGATCTCCGTGCGCATCTGCACGCGCAGCTTGGCGTCCAGGTTGGACAGCGGTTCGTCGAAGAGCAGTACGCCAGGTTCCACGACCAGGGCGCGGGCCAGCGCCACGCGCTGCTGCTGGCCGCCGGACAGCTGGTTGGTCATGCGCTGTTCCATGCCGGAGAGTTCCACCAGTGCGAGGATGTCCGTCACGCGCCGCATGATTTCGTCCTTGGGCACCTTGCGCAGGCGCAGGCCGTACGCCACGTTGTCGAACACATTATAGTGCGGGAACAGCGCGTAGCTCTGGAACACCATGGCGGTATCGCGCTTGTTGGGCGTGAGCTCGTTGATGGGCTCCCCGCCCAAATAGATCTCGCCCTCGTCCGGGCTTTCAAAGCCGGCGATCATGCGCAGGGTGGTCGTCTTGCCGCAGCCGGAGGGACCGAGCAGGGTCACGAAGGAACCGGGAGCGATGTCCAGCGCCACGTCATGAACCGCGTAGAATTCCTTGCCGGTCTTGGGGTCGTTGTAGATCTTCGAGATATGGTCCAGCTTTACGCCCTTGGGCTCTTTGACCTTGGTTGCCATAATCATTCAACCTCCTTAATTTTTCTGCTGGTACCGAAGAACCTGATGAACAGATTCATCAGCAGCACCGCGCCGTAGGTGATCGCGATCAGGATGGTCGCAAACGCGCAGGCGATGCCGTAGGAACCCTTTTCCGCAAATTCGTTGATCTGTACAGTGATCAGCAGGTAGCTGGGTGTTACCAGCAGAATAATGGCGGAAATAGCTGTGATGGAACGGACGAACGCCGTGACCAGACCGGAAAGGAAGGAATCCTTGATCAGCGGCAGGGTGACCGAGGTAAATACCTTCAGGCTGTCGGCGCCCATATCATAGGCGCTCTCCTCAATGGATTTGTCGATCTGCCGCAGGGCGGATATACCGCTGCGCGTACCGGTGGGCAGGGAACGCACCACAAACACGATGACCAGTATGACGCCGGTACCGTAGATGCCCTGCAGGAAACCGGTATGGAACATGCCGCCGGCAAAGCCGCGGATATAGCCGATACCGAGCACGGTGCCAGGAACAGCCATCGCCAGCATGGAAACCAGCTCTATGAATCCCTTAGCCTTGAACTTGCGCTTGACCACCAGGTAAGAGATGATCATGGACAGCAGCGCCGTGATCGGAGCGGAGATCACAGAGAGCAGGAAGGAGTCCTGGAAGGCCTTGAAGCCTTTATAGCGCGTGAATACCTGCTCGAACCAGCGGGTGGTCAGCGTGAAATCGCGGCCCCAGGTACGGAACAGGGCGCCGAAGGGCACGCAGATGTACATCATGATCACGAACAGCGCCATCATGGAGCAGAGCACGGTCAGCGGCACGGTGACGGATTTGTCGGTGATCAGCATCCTCGCGCGGCTCGCCTTGCCCGTCAGGGTAGCGGCCGTCTTGCGCTCCAGATAGTACTTCTGGACGACAAACATGATCATGGTAATGCCAAGCAGCACCACGGCCATGGCGCAGGCGCCGTTCTTGTCGTACGCGCCCGTGATCTGCAGGTAGATCGTCGTCGCCAGCGTATCGTAGGAACCGCCGATGATCATGGGGTTCGCGAAGTCGGCGATCGACTCAATGAAGGTGACCAGGAAAGCGTTGCCGATGCCGGGCAGCAGCAGCGGGAGCGTGACCGTGGTGAACACCTTGAAGCGGCTCGCGCCCATGTCCCGGGCGGCCTCCTCCATGGACGGGTCGATGTTCTTCAGCAGTCCGCGGAACATCATATAGCAGACCGGGAAGAAGGTCATTGTCTGCACGATGGTGATACCCCAGAAGCCGTATACGTTGTTATCGTATATGCCCAGCAGGTGGCGCGTGATGATGCCGGCCTTGCCGAACAGCATGATCATGGACAGGGACAGCACGAAAGGCGGCGATACCACAGGCAGCATGGACACCACCTTGAACAGGCCGGCCATGAACTTGGTGCGCACCTTCACATAAACTTCCACATAGGCGAACAGCAGGCCGACGGCAGCGGACAGCAGGCCCACCAGGAAGCCGACCTTCAGCGTGTTCGTAATGGCCCTGCGGAACGTGTACTTCTGGAAACTCTCCGAAAAGAACTGGACCGTCAGGCCGGTACCGTCGGAGTAGATACTGTCGACCAGCAGGATAGCCAGCGGGTAAAGGATGAAGACCGAAAGGAAAACGATCAGCAAGGCGATGGTCGTGATCATGACCGGATCAGCAAACAGCTTTTTACGATCGAGCGATGCGCTTTGCCCTTTGGCCATGGGCGCAGCCCCCTTTCATTTTAAAAAGGGGAGATGGCGGTCTCGCCATCTCCCGCATGTGTTGAGCCGATATCAGGTGACAGGATTACTTGGTCTGGAAACGATCGTCAGCAGCGGCTCCCAGCGCTTCCATCACTTCGCCGACGTAGGTGGTGGTGTTCTGCTTGGCGTCTTCGAAGTCATAGTCCATCACGTTTTCGGGATCGAGGCCGAAGTCGGCAGCCTGCTTGGGCTGTTCGGCGTTGTCGATCACCAGGAACTGATAGGAGCCGAACTCGTCAGCCTGCTCCACGCACTCGGGAGACAGGGCGTATTCGATCCACAGCTTGGCGGCAGCTTCGTGCTTCGCACCCTTGAAGATCGCGGTGGCGCCGATTTCGAAGGAGGTGCCGCTGGACGGGATCACCAGGCCGATGTTGTCATAGCCGTTGTCCACGATCTGATAGATGCCGTCATGCAGGAAGCCGATGCCGATCACGCACTCGCCGGTGCCAACGTTCTTGGAGGGGCCGGAACCGGACTTTGTGTACACCTGGATGTTCTTGTCCAGGTCGACCAGGTACTTGATGCCTTCGTCGTGGCCGTACTTCTGGATCATGGTGTTGATGACCAGCTTGGCCGTACCGGCGGTGTTGTAGTTGGACAGCCAGATCAGGCCCTTGTATTCGGGCTTGAGCAGATCAGCCCAATCCTGGGGAACTTCCAGCTTCTTGCGCTCAAGTTCTTCGGTGTTGACCATGAAGCCCAGGATGCCCTTGTAGATGCCGTACCAGGCGCCTTCGGCGTCACGGTAGGCAGCGCCCAGCAGATGCTCGGCGTTCTTGGCTTCGTAAGGCAGCAGCAGGCCTTCCTTCGCGGCAATGTTGTAGGGATCGGTGGTGCCGCCGAACCATACGTCAGCGGAGGGGTTGCCGTTTTCTTCTTCGATCTTGGCCTGGACCTCGCCGGTGCTCAGGCGCTGATGGGTCACCTTGATGCCGAACAGCTTCTCGAAACCGTCGCAGGCAGCCTGCAGGTATTCTTCCTCGCAGGAGCCGTACACGACCAGCTCGCCGTCAGCCTTCGCCGCAGCGACCAGCTCGGGATCAAATTCGGTAGCGCTGGCAATGCTCACGCAGCCAAGCACCATCACAGACACCAGCAGGAAAGCCAAAAACTTTTTCATAAAGAGTCCTCCTTGATGTGATTTTGAACGACGTTTCCGTCTGTGTGTATTATAAGTACTTCGCAGATTCTTGTCAAGCCAAACGTGTGAGAATCGTGCATATAAGTACCGGAATCAACAGGAATCCGCCGTTTTCCCTGCTGCGATCGCTCAAACGCATTGACACGGAGCCGTTTTGAGCATACAATGATCAAAGGAGGCGACTGCGATATGGAATGGATGCTCGATACAGCCAATACTGAGGAAATCAGGAAGGGACTTTCGGCTTATCCGCTCTCCGGCGTGACCACGAACCCGACGATCCTGAAGCGGGAGATGCCGATCCCTTATTACGATCATCTGGCGGAGCTGTGCAGCCTCTGCGCCGGCCTGTCCCTTCACGTCCAGCTCGGCTCTGAGACCTGTGACGGTATGCTTGCGGAGGCGGAAAAGCTCTGGGCCCGTCTGGGCCGGGAGGTATACCTGAAGATCCCGGTCACGCGGGAAGGCCTCAAAGCCATGCTCCGGCTCAGGGAACGCGGAGCCAGGATAACGGCGACCGCCGTATACTATCCGATCCAGGGCATGCTGGCCATCAGCGCGGGGGCCGATTACCTTGCGCCATACTGCAACCGGATGGAGCAGAACGCCATTGATTTCGGGGAGACCATCGCCCAGCTGCGGCGGATGACCGACCGTGAGAACAGCGGCACGAAGATCCTTGCCGCAAGCTTCAAAAACGCCGGACAGATCGTACGGGCCATCGACGCCGGCGCCCACGCCGTCACCGTGCCGCCGTCCCTGCTGGAAACAGCGCTCAGTTCCGTGTTCGTCATGGACACTGTACATACCTTCAGCGCCGACCATCAGGCCGTCCTTCAGGGATGATTTCCTCTGTCATACGCAAAAACGGATCACCCGGCCGGTGATCCGTTTTATACTCCCGTCAAATCAAAGGGAGGCGTGTATTCCCTTTCGGCGGAGGACTTTTCCTGCGTGTAGCCGTCCAGGCCCAGCAGGCAAAGGTGTTCATATACGCGCTCGTATTCCCGGTCGGTGATCCGCCGCTGAAGGCCGGGGATCCCGCATTGCTCCATGGGGGTATACTGCCGCATCAGGCTGACCGGCGTGCCCTTCGGCAGGTTTTCCGCAATGAAGTCCAGCACGCGCATGCTGTCAGCTGTACAGCCCGGCAGGATCAGGTGGCGCACGATGACCCCTCTGAGCATCATTCCCTCATCGTCGTAGACCGGCGGCCCCGCCGTTTCGCACATTTGCCGTACCGCTTCCGAGGCGTATTTGAAATAGTCCGGCGCGTCTGCGCACAGCGCGGAAAGCCGGGGCGAAACGTGCTTGATATCGGGCAGGAAGATGTCCACATAGCCCTTCATGGCGCGGATCGTTTCCGCCTTTTCGTATCCGCCCGTATTCCACACCACCGGGATCGGCGGGCGGTAAAGGTCAAGCGCCTCGCGCACCCGGGGCCAGTAGGGTGTCGCCGTTACCAGATTCAGGTTATGCGCACCCTGCTCATAGAGCTCTTTGAAGATATCCGCCAGCCGCCGTACCGGGATATCCCTGCCGTATCCGTCATGGCTGATATCATAGTTCTGGCAGTATCTGCAGCCCAGTGTGCAATTGGAAAAGAATACCGTGCCGCTGCCGCGCCTGCCGGAGATACAGGGCTCTTCCCAGTAATGCAGCGCGGCGCGGGCAACCCGCGGCAGCAGACCTGCCCGGCAGTAGCCGCTTCCCGAAGTTTCGGCGCGCTCCGCACCGCAGTTTCTCGGACACAGGTTACAGCGCATTGGATATCGTTCCCTCAGGCATCGCGGCTTTTGCGGCGTTCCCCGTTCAGGATATGCTTGACCGCCGGCCAGACCGCGGTGAAAAAGATGGGCGTCGCGATGATGGTGACCACCGCGTTGATGGTCGATGCGGGCATTTTCTGGGCCATGCCGCCCCAGCCGTAGAAGATCAGGCTCTTGAGCATGTATAATACCACATAGGTCAGCGCGCCGCATCCGGAAGAAATCGCCAGATACTCGATCCTGAAGCGCTCCTCCTTAAAGGCGAGGAATACCCTGCCCGCGACCCAGCCCATGGCGAATTTGCTGACGAAGGTAATGATGCTCTCTGCGCCGTATCCGTACATCAGGTCATAGATCGCGGAGCCGAGCCCCGCGGCCAGTCCGCCGGGCGTAGGGCCAAGCAGGAAACCGGCGAGTATGCAGACTGAGTTGGCGAAATGCACCTTGCTGCCCAGCAGCTGGAAGCGGAAAAGCGTCACCACATAAACGGCTGCCGCCATAACGCCGATGCCGGTCAGCGTATAGGCATCCCAGGTTTGTTTCTTCTTCATAACACAACCCCCTTGCAATCAGGATGCGGATACTATATAATAAATCTGGTCATCTTAAAATACCCAGAAAAGGAGTTTTTTATAATACCAGTTATGAATACCAGTGCCAAACACGCAACACCGGCTTATCTCCGGCTGTATGAGCGCATCAAGAGCAATATCCTTGAGGGCACCTATCCCTCCGGCGCTAGGCTCCCCTCCAAAAGAGGGCTTGCAGACGAGGCAGGCGTTTCGGTGGTTACGGCGCAGCATGCTCTTGACCTGCTCTGCCAGGAGGGTTACGCAACTGCCCGGGAACGCAGCGGGATCTATGTTTCGTTCAGCCGCGACGGCGCCCAGTACAGCGGATCCGGCGCGGCCGATCCTGCCCTGACCAGCACAGTCATGGCGGACCTGCCGGAGGAGCACTTTCCCATGTCCGTACTGGCGCGGCATATGCGGCGCGTACTGAGCGATTACGATGTGCGCATCCTGCGCAAGGCGCCCTCCGGCGGCTGCGCAGAGCTCCGCCAGGCCCTGGCGGCATATCTGGCCCGTTCCCGGCA
>JBGUIY010000232.1:0-4576 GCA_045113475.1 Christensenellales bacterium
CGGTTGGCTTCTGCATTCCAGTCGAGGCTCTGCAGCGCGACCTCGCGGCGGGTCTTCGCGACGGGGCTCAGATCGTCGATCCGCCGGTCAAAGAAATACGGTTCCTCCGTCAGCAGGGTAAAGGACCGGCAGAGCTTCCGGGCGTAATCCGCCGAGCAGGAGCCGACCCGGATCGCCTGGCCGATGTCCTTCATACCGTATTTCTCCATGTAATCGTATTCGTCGGTGATGCTCAGTTCCTTGTAGATCGCGGGCGACAGCAGCTGGCAGTAGGGGGCTTCCGGTTCGCCGAGGTTCATCGGGATGCCCATCTCCTTTGGCGCCTGCCGCATTTCGTCCCAGATTTCCGGCGTGGCGGCGGTCTCGTACCAGTAAACGCCGCCGAATCCGGCATTGTGCAGCGAATAGATGAACTCCGGCCTGATTTCCCCGATCAGTTTCATCATGGCTTTTGTTTCCGGGATGCTGTCGTGGAAATGCAGTTCCTTGTAATCGATCGGGAAAGTCCATTCCACCTGCTTATGTCCCGCGGGACGGAAGAAATTGCGGGAATAATTGTACAGGGTATACGGCCCCTTGAGCCATTTCTCGTTGAGCATCAGGCCGTCATAATCCCAGGCTTTGACGATATACCAGGTATAGTCCAGTTCGCGCCGCAGCTCATCGTCCTCGGCCAGAGAGCGCGTTAGATGCTCCAGCATCATGGTGCCGATGGGCTCGTTCGGATGCGGACAGCCGAACATCAGCCCCACGTGTGCCCCGCCGCTGATCTTCATGCAGTACAGCGTCCGGCCTTCCTTCGTCTCTCCGAAGGGGAACACGCTGACAATGTCCGGATATTCTTTTGCAAGAGCAAAAGAAGACTCGTCAAGCTCCCGGGCGGTCAGGAACGATTTATAATCGGGGATGCCGGCCAACAGGCGTTCGAATACCGGTTTCATGGATCTGTCCTCCTGTTTTCGATCGTTTCACTGCGGAACCATGGATCGGGGACCTTGTCCCACAGCATTTCCGTTATACAATTCATCCGGGATACCGAAAATCCCTTTTCCGGGTCAATTCATTCGTTTTTCCCGGTCTTCTCCGCATAAATGTTCACGTATCCGCTTCCCATTTTACTGAAAAACCGTCAAAAATCCCTATTAAATACAGAAAAAAAACAAAAAATGTTCGGAATTGAATCGGATAAAAAGCGTTTTGACCCTTGATAGAATCTGAATTCTATGATAAATATAGAGTATGCTTCAAACGTTCGAAGCAAATAGTGAAGGAGGTTTTCATATGAAACTATCCAAGCTTCTCGCACTGGTTCTTGTCCTGTGCATGGTGGGCGCTTCCGCGCTGGCGGAAGTCTCCATGGCCGGCGACGGCCAGCCCGTCAAGGAAGGCGCTGCGCCCGGCGGCAATTTCGTTATTCAGTCCTCCGGCGACCCCACCTACTATGCTCCTGACTACCGCAGCGACGACAACCTCTGGCCCATCGCCCAGAACGTCTTCAACCGCCTGATCAAGCTGGCAGCCGGCGACGGCCTGGACTACGACCTGGCTTCCTCCTATGAGTTCTCCGAAGACGGCAAGGACCTGACCTTCCATCTCCGTGAAGGCGTCAAGTGGCATGACGGCGTGCCCTTCACCTCCAAGGACGTGAAGTGGACCTATGACACCATCATCGCCAAGAGCTGGAGCCGCGTTACTTCCCTGGAAAGCATCGACAGCATCGAGTGCCCGGATGACCTGACCGTCGTCATGCACCTCAAGGCCGCGGACGTGACCATCATCCCGAAGCTGGGCTGGTATGACACCTTCATCCTGCCCGAGCACATCTTCGGCGCCGCCGAGGATCCGGAAGCCCTCTTCACTCAGGAATCCTCCATGATCGGCACCGGCCCCTTCAAGTATGATTCCCACCAGACCGGCGTTTCCTTCACCCTGGCCAGGAACGACGATTTCTGGGGCGACAAGCCCATTCTGGACAAGCTGGTGTTCGTGAACATCGGCGATGAAGACACCGCTTATCAGGCCTGGCTGAACGGCGAAGCCGACTACCTGTACAGCCTGCCCGAGATCAACACTTTCGACCACGACAACGATCCCGACTACCGCGTGTTCGTTTCCCTGTATCAGAACCGCACCTACCTGACCTTCAACTTCGACGATCCGATCGTCTCCAAGGTTGAAGTCCGTCAGGCCTTTGCGAAGGCCATCGACCGTCAGGGCATCTTCGACCGTTTCGGCGGCGGCGGCGCTCTGGCTGAATACTTCATCAGCCCCCTGCAGCCCCTGTACCTGGACAAGCAGTACAAGATGCCCGACCGCGATGTCGAAGGCGCGAAGAAGCTCCTGGAGCAGGCCGGCTTCACCCCGGATGCCGACGGCTACTATCTGCACCTGTCCATGGTCGGCTTCGAGTCCGGCAACTGGACCGAGATGGCTCAGGCGATCAAGCAGTATGTGAAGGAAGCCGGCATCGATCTGGACGTGCAGATGATCGACTACGGCGCCTGGTCTGACCAGGTCAAGGTCAACAAGAACTTCCAGGTCACCATGCTGGCGGGCTATCAGGGCCCCGACGTCTCCGGCGTTGCCGGCCGTGTGCAGAGCAACGGCGGCACCAATCTGGGCGGCTACAACAATCCTGAGGTCGACGCTGCGCTGGCTGCTTCCAACATCGAAGCCGATACCGCGAAGCGCGCCGAGTATCTGAGCATCGTGCAGAAGTGCATGTGCGAAGATATGCCCATGGTCTTCCTGATGGAGAACGGCGCTCACTATCCCATCAAGATGAGCATCGTCGGCACCCCGTACGATGTGCCTGAAAAGGCTGCTTCCGCTGAAATGACCTACACCGGTTTCTCCGCAGAGAAGCCCTGAGCCACGGCCGTTTCTGACGAATGAACCATTGAACCAGGATGGCCCGAATGACCTTCGGGCCATCCTTTGATAGAAGGGAAAGTCAAAGTCATGAGACGATACCTGCTGAAAAGAGTTCTGACGGGCCTGCTGATGGTGATCATCTCCGTCGGCATCAACTTTGCCCTGGTACGCCTGGCCCCCGGTGATCCCATCGTGATGCTGGCCGGCGTGGACAATCCCAACCCCGCGCAGGTCGAAGCGCTGACGAAAAAGTTCGGCCTCGACAAATCGATCCCCGAACAGTTTTTCATTTATATCAAGGGGGTCCTGCAGGGAGACTTTGGCTATTCCTACGTAAATGAGCGTCCGGTGCTGAGCCTCATCGGCGAGCGCGTCGGGCCTACGCTGATGGTGACGCTGACGGCGCTCATCATCGCGGTCGGCATAGGGACGCTGCTGGGCGTACGCTGCGCCCGCAAGAGCGGCGGCATCCTGGACCAGATCGTGTGCGCGCTGTCCTATGTGTTCGACTCCACGCCTTCCTTCTGGCTGGGCCTGATGCTGATCCTGCTCTTCGCGTCCAACCTGCACTGGCTGCCGACCTCCGGCATGCTGAACATGCGCGCGGGGTATACGGGCCTGGCGCGGGTCGGCGATATCGCCTACCACCTGGTGCTGCCGGTGGCCACCCTGGCCCTGATCACCTGCCCCTATTACTTTCGCATCGCCCGCTCCAGCGTGCTGCAGGTCATGAGTGAGGACTTCATCACCACCCTGCGCGCCACTGGCATGAGCGAAAAGCGCCTTTTCAACAAGTATGTGCTGCGCAACGCGCTGATCCCCACGGTCACCGTGGTGGGCAGCAGCCTGGCGCACCTGATCGGCGGCGCCGTCTTTATCGAAACGGTATTTTCCTGGCCGGGCATGGGACAGCTGCTGTATTCGTCCATCAGCAAGCGTGACTATCCGATGCTCAGCGGCATTTATCTGATCATCGCCCTGAGCATTGCCATCATGATGATCGTGGTGGACATCATTTACAGCCTGATCGACCCGCGGATCAAGTATACGGACTGAGGAGGGACGTCAAGATGAAAAAGAAACACGGTTTCAGTGCGCTCCTCGCCCGTTTCCGGGCAACGCTCTCAGGAAACACGCAGCTGCTGGTCGGCCTGATCCTGGTATTCATCATGGTCGCGCTGGCGATCCTGGCACCGGCCCTTTCCCCATACGATCCCTACGCACTCACCCCGGAGATCATGAAGGCGCCCGGTACGCCCGGCGCCAACGGCGCGCCGACGCACTGGCTGGGCACCGACAAGCTGGGCCGCGATATTTTGAGCCAGATGCTGTGGGGCGCACAGACCTCCCTGAAGATCGGCTTCATAGCGGCGCTGATCGCCGCTGTCGTCGGCACCCTGATCGGCGGCATCGCGGGTTATTTCGGCGGCAGGGTGGATAAGGTCATCGTTGAATTCATCAACATTTTCGTCATGACTCCCTCGTTCTTCCTGATCCTGATCATCGTGGCCATGTTCGGCAGCCGCATGATCTACGTGATGATCGTCATCGGCCTCACCTCCTGGCCCGGCAACGCGCGCCTGATGCGCGCACAGGCCATCAGCCTGCGCAACCGCACCTTCATCAAGTCCTGCCAGGCCATGGGCGAAAGCAGGCTGAGCATCATGTTCCGCCACATCATCCCCAACGGCATCTTCCCCAT
>JBGUIY010000233.1:0-6449 GCA_045113475.1 Christensenellales bacterium
ATAGAAAACGAGGACCGTCGAGCACGGCAGTTCGGGCAGGTACCCCTTCAGCCGCTCCGCGCTCGTGCCTTCGTCGTAATCCTTGGGCTTGCCTGACAGCATGCCGGAGTCCTTTACGATCACCAGGCGTTTGTCGGCCATGAAGGGCAGGGTCTCCGCCGCGGCGATAAGCTGGTTTGCGTCCGGATCCTTCAGTTCCGTCCGGTTCATATCAGGGAAGGCTCCCAGGGGCATCGTCTTTTCAAGCTGCGTGAGCGCGCTGCGCTTGATATGCTCCTCCTCGCCCTCGAACAGGTACAGCCCGCCGGGAGGCGAAGCCTTCAGGCTCTGGAAGAATTCATCATGTGTCATGGCCTGTCCCTCCTTGCGGGTTCATTTCACGATATACGGGATCACGCGGTATCCGCCGTTCTCGGGGCGGATGCGGACCGCGCCGCAGTCCGCCGTGGTATACACCTGAATCCCCAGCTCCCTGAGCCGTGTCTGCACCGCGCCGTCCGGCCGGGCTGCTTCCGCGTTGCCGGAAACGCTGATCACTGCAGTCCGGGGCGAAACACGCGCCAGGAAATCAGGCGTGCTGCTGGCGCGGCTGCCGTGATGCGCCACCTTGAGCACGTCGGCAGGGGCGCCAACGTACTGCTCGTATGTTCCCGTCAGGTCCGACATAAACAGCACCGTCATCTCCCCCAGCCTGTATTCCAGACAGAGGCAGTAATCGTTCGCGTCCTTTCCGACCCTGTACCCGTTCCGCTCCGGCCACAGCACCCGCGCTTCGGTCCTGGACGTGCGCCATGTGTCTCCGGCAGCGGCCTCCGTCACCTGGCCGCAATACCCTTTAAGGCGGTCCAGCAGGGAAAGCGTCTCTTCGGACACCGCCATTTTCTCCGCGCCGACCGGCAGGATCAGCCGGCCGACAGGGATCCCGTTGTCCATGAGCGACTGAGCGCCCATGCAGTGATCCGCGTGCAGGTGCGTCAGCACCAGCGTATCCGCGCTCCTGCCCGTAGCGAGCAGGTATGCGCTCAGGTCCCGCCCGTCATCACCGCAGTCCACCACCGTGGTATGGCGGCCGTCCTGGATGACCGCGCTGTCGGCGCTACCCACGTCCAGTTGGAGATAACTGACGCCCCGGTCCAGAGTGCAGAGATGAACCGCAGTCCCGGCCACGAAAAGGGCCGTCAGTACGGCGATCCGACGCCTGCCCCTGAACCGCGCGGGAGCGTATGCGGAGCACAGGCAGATCCCCGCCGTGACCAGCGGATAAAAGGGCCAGGGGATCGCGGGGCAGTTCACCGACATATAAGGCCAGGCCGCGGCGGCAGAAGCGCCTTGGGAGACCAGCTCCAGTGCCCAGCCCGCCGGCCAGGCCAGCCACTTTGCCGCGTCCATCCAGACAAAGCTCATCGCCAACGCCGCCAGGCACAGCGGGAGCAGATAAGCCAGCAGGGCGCAGACGACAGGGCTGAAAATGAATCCGGCGATGGAAAAGCAGTGAAAGGTCTGGATGGACGGAAGGGCCGTTCCCGCGACGGCGGAAACGGTGGAGGCCAGCAGTCCCCCGCCCCTGCGGCCCAGCACGCGCCTCGTGACCCGGTATACGGGCCGGTACAGCAGCACGATGCCGGTCGCCGCTGCAAAGGAAAGCTGGAAACCGGCGCTGGTGATATCCACCGGAGATATCATCAGGATCGTCATAAAGGCCAGCGCCATCGCGCTCAGGGGATCGCCGCTCCGCCCCCGGGCCCTGACGTACAGGTAGGCGAATGTCAGGATGGACGCCCGGACCACCGAGGCCCTTAGGTCCAGCAAAAGCGCGTACATCAGCAGGAAGACCGCGAACAGCCACAGCTGCTTCCTGCCGGTCAGGAAACGCCGCACCAGCAGCCGGAGCGCCGCAACGATCAGCGAGATATGCAGCCCCGACACCGCCAGCACATGCGCGATGCCCAGGCGGGCAAAAGCCTCCCGGTCCTTTTCGCTCAGCGCCTGCCGTTCGCCCAGCAGCAGCGCTTTGGGCAGCGCCGACCGCTCGCCGAAAACGCCGTCAAGCCGCGAGAGCAGCGCGTACCTGAGCCGGATCAGCGCCGGACGGAGGCGCAGCGGCGCCCCGTCGACGGTTTCATAATCCCCGCCGTTGTAAAAGCCTGCGGAAAGATGATTCTGCTTCAGGTACAGCGCGAAGTCAAAGCCGTAGGGATTCCGCTGCCCGCTGGGCGCGTACAGATGCCCGCTCAGGCGCACTGCGCTCCCGGGCGCCGGCAGCGGGTAGCCTTCGTCCACATAGGCCGTCCAGTAAAGCCCGTCCAGCCGCCGGACAGTACCGGCGCCGTCCGTCAGCGTCACGTCCCTGAGATGCACAGAAACATGGCGTCCATTCTCGCGCAGGTGCGGCTCCTGCAGCACGATGCCCTCCGCGGTATAGGAGCCTTCCGGTGGGAGCGGGGTATCCCAGACCATGGCCGTCCTCGCCATAAAGAGCAGCGCTGCCGTCACGGCAGCAGCCGCTGTCAGCGCGGCACCCTTCGGACGGAGGCAGAAGCACATCACCAGCAGCAGCGCCGCCGCAAGCGCCGGCGCGTATGCCAGCGCGTCCAGCAGGCGCATGCCCGCCAGCGTGCCCAGAGCCGCCGCAAGCGCGCACCAGACCAGCGGGCGGCGCGGATGCCTGCCGCTCAGCCGTTCAAGCGATCGAGTAAACCTGTCCCACATGATCGCGCCACGCCATATAGAGGCTGATGTCCTCATTGGGGGTAATCCCCTCGCGCGTCAGGATGCTCAGCGACGTGTCCATCGCCAGTTCGGGGGTATTGTTTTCTCCGCTCAGGTGGCCGAGCACCACGTGCCTCACGTCCCGTTCCGCCAGGGCGCAGATGCCGTGCCCGCAGTCCTCGTTGCTCAGGTGCCCCCGGCGGCCCAGGATGCGCTGCTTCAGGGCGCTGGTATAGTGGGGATTCTGCCGGAGCATATCCGGGTCGTGGTTGCTTTCGAACAGCACCATGTCCGCGGAGCGGAGCTCCTCCAGCACTTCCTTGCGCACATAGCCCATGTCGGTCGCCGTGGCGACGCTGCGCGCGCCGGCGTATACACGGAAACCCACGGGGTCGTTCGCGTCGTGCGGGATGGCGAAGGGGTGCACGGCCAGGCCGTCCACGTAAAAATCGTGTCCCGTCTCGAAGGTCCGGTTCAGGCCGGCCGGTATCTGCCCAACCAGCCGCGCCATGCCCTGCCAGGTGCCCTCGTTGGCATAGAGAGGCACATGAAAGCGCCGGCTCAGGATGCCCGCGCCTTTCACGTGATCCGAATGCTCGTGGGTGATCACGATGCCGCTCAGGGTCTCGGGCAGCACGCCGATCAGGCCGAGGGCGTCGATGATCTGTTTGCCGGAAAGACCGGCATCGATCAGGATACCGGTCTTTCCGTCGCTCACATAAGTGCAATTGCCGCTTGACCCGCTGTACAGCGGGCAAAAAGTCATGCTCACCGCTTCAGCCCATGACCGCTTTCAGGGCGGCGTCCAGCCAGTCGCCTTCGAACAGCTCGATCAGGCCGGCGTCGCAGGCCGCTGCCAGTTTGGGATTGATCGGGATGCGGCCAAGCACGGGGATGCTGTACTTGGCGGCCACTTCAGCCACGTGGCTCTCGCCGAACACGGGAATGTGCTTCCCGCAGTCCGGGCAGACCGCGTAGCTCATGTTTTCCACCAGGCCGAGCACGGGAATATTCATCATGCCCGCCATATTGACCGCCTTTTCCACGATCATGGACACGAGTTCCTGGGGAGAGGTGACCACGATGATGCCCGTCACGGGGATGCTCTGGAACACCGTCAGCGGTACGTCGCCGGTTCCGGGAGGCATATCGATGAACATCACGTCGTTGCGGCCCCAGTCCACATCCGTCCAGAACTGCTTGACCGTGCCCGCGATGACCGGACCGCGCCATACCACCGGAGACGTCTCGTCCTCCAGCAGATTGTTCAGGGAGATCGTCCTGATGCCGGTCTTGCTCACCAGAGGATAGATCTCCGTATCAGTGCCCATGGCCTTGTCCCTGATGCCGAACATGCGCGGCACGGAGGGCCCTGTCACGTCCGCGTCCAGGATCGCCGCCTGGTAGCCTGCGCGCTGAGCGTTCACCGCCATCAGTCCGGTCACCAGGGACTTGCCGACGCCGCCCTTGCCGCTGACCACGGCGACGATCTTGTCAAAGGAAGCTCCGGGATGGGGCTCCGCCAGCAGGGAACGGGGATCCCGATCCGCGCAGGACTGGGAGCAGGAGGAGCAGTCGTGATTGCATTCGCTCATAATCAGTACCTTCATTCTTTTTGATGCGGCGGCCTTTTCGCCTGCCGGCCGGGCCGTCCCTGCTATTCTATCCTGAAATCAGGAAAAAGACAAGGAGAAAAACAGAAAGATTCGGCGAAAGCTTTACCTTTTGAGCGAATTCTGGTACAATGAACGGGCATAAAAAGCAGCAAGGAGGTCGTGTTTTATGAGCATCACCACAAGGCCCTTCGGTCAGGACGCAACAGGCCGCGTCATGACCCTTTATACCATGACAAACGCTTCCGGCGCGTCCGTATCCGTCACCGATTTCGGCGCACACGTCGTCAGCATCTGCGTGCCCGACAAGGACGGGAAGCTGGCGGACGTGAACCTCGGTTTCGACGAGCTGGCCCCCTACCTGGAGCCCCACGGCAGCATCGGCGCGACCATCGGCCGCTTCGCCAACCGCCTGGGCAAGGCGCAGGTCACCCTGAACGGAAAGACCTACCGCGTGCCGGACAACGACCACGGCAACTGCCTGCACGGCGGCATCGAAAACTTCCAGTTCAAATGGTTCAAGGGCGAGACGATGGAGAGCGACCAGGAAGACGCCGTATTCTTCACCTACGTCTCCCATGACGGCGAAGAAGGCTTCCCCGGCGAAATGCGCGTTCAGGTGACCATGGCTTTTGACAATGGCAATGCCCTGACCATCCGCTACCTGGCGCAGTGCGATCAGGATACCGTAATCAATCTGACGAACCATTCCTATTTCAATCTGTCGGGCAGCGGCGATATCCTCGACCACGTGGTCACGGTACACGCCGATAAGGTGACCGAAACGGACGACCTGCTCATCCCCACCGGCCGTTTCCAGGACGTGACCGGCACCGCCCTGGACCTGCGTAAGGGCGTGGCCGTACGCGCGGGCCTCGCGCGCCGCGGTGAGTGCCATCCCCTCGACAACGCAAACGGCTACGACGTGAACTACTGCGTGCCCGGCGAAGGCCTGCGGGAGATGGCCCGGGTGGAAGACCCGGCGTCCGGCCGTGTTATGACGGTCATGAGCGACCAGCCCGGCATCCAGTTCTATTCCGGCCAGGGCCTGCACCAGAAGGGCCACAATGGCCAGCAGTACGCGCCCTATTCCGGCCTCGCCCTGGAGACCCAGCACTATCCGGACAGCCCCAACCATCCCGAATTCCCCACCACGGTACTCAAAGCCGGAGATACCTTCCGGTCCGTCACGCAGTACATATTCACAGTAAAATAACACAAGACGAAAATTGAAATTCAGGCATGATAAAGGAAAACTCTTTGCCGGCGGCAAAGAGTTTTCACCTGATATCATTATTTGAACCCGGTCTGTCATCATTCGGTTTCTTTTCTCTGTCCGCGGTACACCGTCCGCATCATGGTCGTGAAAGCCGCCAGACCGCCGAGGGCGTTGGAGATCGGTTCCGCCAGGAAGACGCCGTCCACACCCAGGCCGAGAGCGGGCAGGATCAGGGTCAGCGGAACGACGATGACCACCTTGCGCAGCAGGGAGAAGAAGATCGCGTGCCGGGCGTCCCCCACCGCCTGGAAGGTCGCCTGGCCGGACGACTGGAACGCCTGGAAGAAGAAGCCGAAGAAGTACAGCCGCAGCGCGTGGGGCGTGATCTCATGCAGCGACGCGTCCACCGTAAAGAGCCGCGTCAGTGCCGGCGCCTGCCACAGCACCGCGATCCAGGCCAGGCAGGTATAGCCGACCGAGATCAGCGTCATGAAGCGGATGCCCTCCCGCAGGCGGCCGTGCTGGCCTGCGCCGTAGTTGTAGCCCAGCACCGGCTGCGCGCCGCTGGTGATCCCGGTCACCGGCATCGCCAGGATCTCCCGCACCGAATTGACCACCGTCATGGCGCCCACGTAAATATCGCCGCCGTAGCCGCTCAGCATCGAGTTCGCGGCGATCTGTACCATGGAGTTGGTCGCCTTCATGATAAAACCCACGACGCCCAGGGAAAGGATGTCCCTGAGCATTCCCCGCGTGACCCGCATGCTCTTCCGGCAGAGCGGCAGCTGTGCTTTCCGTCCGGTCAGGAACATCAGCACCCACAGGCAAGAGACCACCTGGCTGATCACCGTGGCCACGGCGACGCCGCGGATGCCCCAGTGGAACACGAACAGGAACAGCGGGTCCAG